>JBBQLF010000040.1:0-14252 GCA_038327695.1 Bryobacterales bacterium | reverse complement strand
GCGCGTTTGTCAAGGAGATCGGGGTGATGCTCAAGCTCGACAAGATGGATCCCCGGGTGATTCCGGACCTGAGCGTCAGCGTTGACGTCATGGTGGGCTCGGGCGTGAATCAGCTCGTCGCGCCGCTGGAGTCCATTTTCCAGGACGGCCAGAGTGCCAAGCCCTACGTCTTTGTGAAGGCCGGGCAAGGTTTCGAGAAGCGTGAAGTCGAGATTGCGTTGCGCAACAATATCGCGGCGGCGGTGGCTTCGGGCCTGAAGGCAGGGGAAGTGATCGCACTGGAGCGGCCCGTGCAGCCGGGCGGCGCCGCCCAGTCTCAGACCGCCCAGTCGAGTGCGCAGAAGAACCTGGACGTCACAGCGTGGCGCAGGAAGCAAATTGTCACCGGAGAGTTCCATGTCGTCTAAAGATCTGAAGCCCAATAGAAAACTTGGGCAGACCAGCAATAAGGGCCGGGTGGTGATGTGGGTCATCCTGCTGCTCGCTTTGGCTGGAGGTAGTTTCGCCGCCTATCGATACTCCGCCTCCAAGCCTGTGGAGGTAGCGACGGTTGGCGTGCGCAAGGGCGAGTTCACGATTACGGTCCGCGCTCGCGGCGAGATCCGCGCGACGCGGTCCATCACGTTGAGTGCTCCACAAGTGCCAAACCCGCGTATTGTCAAGCTGGCCGAATCCGGCCGGCCGATCAAGGCCGGTGAGGTGGTGGTGGAGTTCGACACCGCCCAGTTGGAGAACTACTACCTGGACCGGGCCACCAGCACGCGCACAGTAGAGAGCGAAATCGTGCAGATGAAGGCCAGCCACAAGATTACGGACGAGTCTGACTCGATGAACATGATGACGTCGGAGTACGACGTGCAAAGGGCCGAGTTGGAGGCCTCCAAGGCTGAAATTCTGTCTGAGATCGAAGGCGCCAAGAACCGCATCAACGTTGGCATTTCGAAGGGATCGCTCGGGCAGGTGAAGGCGACGGTGAAAGCCCACGACGTGAGCCAGATGGCTGATTTGGAGCGATTGGATACGCGCAAGAGCAAGACCCTTCGCGATATGGCGCGCGTGAAAGACTACCTGACGAAGATGGTCATCCGGGCTCCTTCTGATGGCATCCTCAATGTGCTGCCGAATTTCCGCGCGCAGGGCAACTGGGGCCAGACGCCCCCCTCCTTCAAAGAAGGCGACAATGCCTGGACCGGCGCGGCCATCGCGGAGATCCCGGACATGTCCGAGATGCGGTTTGATCTGAAGCTGGAAGAAGTGGATCGCGGCAAGATCCAATTGGGGCAGACCATCAAGGTAAAGATCGACGCGATTCAGGACAAGGAGTTTGACGCCGTCCTCGATTGGATCAGCCCGATCGCTTCGTTGAACTTTCGCGGATTCGGTTCGGCGAACGAGAAGAGCTTCCCGGCCCGGGCGACGCTGAAATCAGTAGATCCCCGGCTGCGGCCGGGCATGAGCGCCACCGGCATTGTGTTAATCGAGAGCCAGCCGAACGTAATGCTGATCCCCAACAAGGCCAGCTTCCTGCAGGCGGGCAAGCCGCACGTGTGGGTTCAGAAGGGCCAGGGGTTTGAGTCGCGTCTCATCCAGGTGGGCAAGCGGAATGAGACGGATATCGTCGTGACGCAAGGCCTCAAAGAGACGGAGCGAATCGCTCTTGAAAATCCGGCAGAAGCCGCAAAGAGGGCCAAGAAGTTATAGCCGCCGGACCAGCCGGCAAATCGCGAGTCACTACCCATGAAGAAAGCCGTTTTTCGCCTCATCCTCGTCGCCGTGCTGCTCGGCGGCGGCTACGGAGTCTATCGCTTGTTTCAAGGCATGCCGGGACGCACCTCCTCCGTCCCAACCACCAAAGTCCGCCGGGGCGACGTGGTGGTCCGCAGTTTTACGCGGGGTGAGTTGCGCGCGGTGCGCACGGCCACGCTTTCCGCGCCTAATCTCTTTGGAAACGTCCAGGTCACTCGCCTGGCTCCTTTGGGCGCATTGAGCCGAGAGAAGGATCTGATTGTCGAATTCGACGATTCGGAAGTGCTTTCGCGGCTGGAGTCCAAACAGCTGGAACTGGAGCAGGTGGACGAGCAGATCAAGAAGGCGCAGGCCGATCTGGCGATTCGCAACAACCAGGATCAGGTGGACTTGCTCCGCGCCCGCTACTCCGTACGCCGCGCCGAACTGGAAGTGAAGCGCAATGAAATTCTCGCCGAAATCGACCGGAAGAAGAATCTTTTGAACCAGGATGAGGCGCGGAAGCGGCTGAAGCAACTGGAGAGCGATATCAAATCCAAGCAGGAGCAGGCGCTGGCCGAACTGAACGTTCTGAGGGAGAGGCGCAACCGTAATCTGTTGGACATCAATCGCGAGAAGAGCCGGTTGGCCCAGGTGAAGCTGCTCTCGCCGATGAGCGGACTGGTTGCGATCAAGCAGAACCGCAGCGGGTTCTCCGGCATGTTCGGCACGCAGGTGCCGGACATTCGGGAAGGCGATCAGGTGCAGCCGGGCATCCCGGTCGCCGACGTGCTGGACCTTTCCGAACTGGAAGTGGTGGCTCGCGTCGGCGAACTGGACCGCGCCAATCTGACGGAAGGCCAGGACGTGCTGATCCGGCTGGACGCGGTGGCGGACAAGGTCTACAACGGCAAGATCAAGTCAATGAGCGGCACGGCGAGCGCGAACGTGTTCAGCTCTGATCCGGGCAAGAAGTTCGACGTCGTGTTCTCCATCGACATGAAGCAACTGCTCAGTTCACTGGGCGCCAAGCCGGAACAGATCGCCAAGATCCTTGCTCAGGCGGACATCAATCGGAAGAAACCGATATCGCTGACGACCACTTCGATGTTCGGCTCGGCCGGCATGGCGGGGCTGGACAACGCGATGGCAGGCGCGCTTGCGGGCGGCATGTCCGGGGGGGCGCCGGGTGGGATGCCGGGTGGGATGCCAGGCGGAATGACGGGCCTTACTGTGCAGCAGACGCCCACCGGAATGGGTGGCGGCCAGCAGGGCGGTGGCCAGCGCGGGCCCGGCGGCATGATGGGGGGCGCCAATATGACGCCTGAGCAGCAGAAGAAAATGGCCGAGATCACCAAGAAGCTCCTCAACGGCAAGAGCATTATCGATCTAACGCCGGAAGAGCGGCAGGCCATGTTCGCGAACCTTCGCGAGGAAGCCAAGAAGGCTGGCATCGAAATGCCACAGCGCGGCCAGCGGCCGGCTGAGGCCGCCAAGACCACCGGCGACACCAAACCCCCCGGCGACACTAAGGCCGGAGATACGCCGGCGGCCGGTGCGGGCCGGCGGCAGCGGAGTGAAGGCGGCGCCCAGATGGCGTTGGGACCGCAGGCGCCGGGCGGCGGGCGGGGCGGGCCCGGAGCCATGCCGCAGGGCGGCAACGGACAGTTCTCGCAGAAGGACCTGGACGCTGCGCAGTTGCCTCCGCCGCCGGAAGAAGGCGACAACATGGAGGTTCTGCTGCGGCCGGGACTGCTGGCCGACGTCGAGATCATCGTCGAGAAGGTGCCAAACGCCATCTTCCTGCCCAACCAGAGCATCTTCGAGAAAGACGGCAAGTTCGTTGTCTACGTGATGAAGGGCAAGACCTTTGAGCCTCGCGTGGTCCAGATCGCCAAGCGCTCGGAAACCGTTTCGGTGATCAAGGATGGCGTTGCCCAGGGCGATACTGTCGCGCTGCAGGATCCAACGGCAAAGCCTGGCGCCAAGAAGAAATCCGATGAGAAGAAGTCCTCCGGCGGAGCCGCGGGCGCGCTGCCTGTAGGTGGCTCTAAAGGAGGCCAGTAAACAATGGCGGGTCTGCAAGCCTATATCCCTGAGATCTACATGGGGCTCTCGAGCCTCCTGGTGCACAAACTGCGTACCATGCTGACCATGCTGGGCATGATCTTCGGCGTGGGCGCGGTAGTGGCCATGCTGGCGATCACAGCCGGTGTCGAAAAGGAGATGCTGTCCTATATCGATCTTCTGGGCGTGAACAACATCATTATTGAGGCCAAGGAGGCCGTGGATCGCAACGAGTTGCAGGCGCGGCGGGCGATCAGTCCGGGTATGTCGTTCCGGGACTACCGGGCGATCACGGAAAATACGCAGAACATCGAGAAGGCCACGCCCCGCAAGCGATTCAAGCCGCTGAAGGTGCTACCAAAGACTTCGGCGGAGCCGCCAATGCTGATCGGCGTGGAGTCCAGCTACAAGGACATCCAGAGTCTGAAGCTGGTGGAGGGGCGGTTCTTCAACGACGAGGAGAACTCCACGGCTGCACCCGTATGCGTGCTGGGGGAGTCTACCAAAGTCAATCTCCTGGGCTACGAACCGGCCGTCGGCAAGTACGTCAAGATCAACGACACCTGGCTCCAGGTGGTTGGCGTGATGGCGCAGCAGGCCGGCGGTGACACCGACGTGGAAGGCGTCGAAATCCTCTCGCGCAACAATCTGGTGGTGGCCCCCTTGCGGACCGTGATGTTCCGGTTTGAAGACAACAACAGCTACCTGAAGGACGAGATCGACGGCATTTATATCCGGGTGAAGCCGGGCACGGACTCGGTGGAGACGGCGTCTGTAATCAACGCGATTCTGGCGGCGGTGCACAAGGACGCCGGTGATTATACGGTGACCGTGCCCGCCGGCTTGCTGGAACAAAAGAAGCGGACCAGCGATATTTTCAAGATTGTCATGCTCTGCATTGCCGGCATCAGCTTGCTGGTGGGCGGCATCGGCATCATGAACATCATGCTGGCTACGGTTCTTGAACGTACACGCGAGATCGGCATCCGTCGTGCCATCGGCGCAAGGCAGGCAGACATTGTCCGTCAGTTTTTAACCGAAGCGGTGATGATCTCCATCATCGGCGGTTTTCTCGGGATTGTGTTCGGTGTGACGCTGGCGCAGTTGATTGCTTCGGCAGCGGGTTGGTCCACGGTGATTACGTTCTCATCCATCGCGGTTGCGTTCGGCGTATCAGTCGGAATCGGGATGTTGTTTGGGATCTATCCGGCGGTGCAGGCCGCCAAACTCGATCCGGTTGAGGCGATGCGTTATGAGTAGCATTCTTAGGCAGGTGCAGGTTTCATCCATGCGATTTCTCGTTCTATTTCTGACATTTGTTCTAGTTGTACCGGCGCAGCAACAGCCGGGTGTACCCTCGGCATCAGGCGAACCAACGGCGCCGGCCAACCGGATTCTGGGCGAAGGTGCCCAAGCCAGCCTCAGTTCCGAGCTTGGTAATTACGAACCCACATGGGTCGGCACTGGCGCATGGTACCGGAAGGCCTTCCGGGCCGACAGCAACGTGACGCTCTCGCCGCCGGTCAGACTGAAAGACTACGTGGTGGAGGCCACCCTGCGGCTGTCGCTACGGGCCTATTTGGATCTCGTCATCGCCAACAACACGGACTTGAGCATTCAGCGCCTGAACCTGGAACTGCCAAAGAACGCGATCACGCGCGCTTTTGGCGTCTTCGATCCTTCCGTGATTACAAGTTTCGGCGCGACGCGAGCCAATACGCCCACATCCAACACGCTGGAAGGGGCGGCGGTTCTCAGTAACCTGAATCAGCCGTTCAGTTTGAGGTACCAACAGCTCACCCCGTTCTCGACACAGCTGTTCTCCACCCTGAACTGGAGCAAGACATCCAACAACAACGCGTTCCAGTTGTACAACCCTAATCTGCAGAACACCTGGCAGATGGGTTTCATTCAGCCGCTGCTTCGAAATCGGGGCAAGGAAGTCACCAGGCTGGGCATCACCATTGCCCGGGCGCAGCGAGTGGCGCAGGAGATCAGTTTTCAGGACACCATCCTGCGGTCACTGGTGACCGCCGAGAACGCCTATTGGGACGTTGTGAATGCTCGTGAACGGATCAGGGTGCAGAGGGAAGCGCTTCGGCTGGCCGAGGCCTCCCTGGAGCGCACCAACAAGGAGATCGCCCTCGGCGCGACCAGCGAGTTGGAGCGATTCCAACCGGAGCAGAACGCCGCCACGCAGCGAATCGCGCTGGCCCAGTTTGAGTTCCAGTTGACCCAGTTCGAAGACGTATTGCGCCGCCAGATTGGCGCGGACCTGGATCCCGACGCACGGAAACTGCCCCTGGAGTTGACCGAGGACGTCACAAAAGCTCCGGACGAGATCGCCTACGACAAGGAGGGCCTCGTCGGGCTGGCCCTGCAGAAGCGGCCTGACCTGAGGGCGGTGAAGGCGAATCTGACCGTCAATGACTATCTAATCCGTAACACGCGGGAAGCGTTGAAGCCGTTGATGAACCTGTCGGCGTTCTACCAGACGTTCGGCCGGGGTGGTCCGTTTTTTCCGGGCCAGGGGCGGCCCTCCGTGGCGGGCGGCGCGGGCGACGCCTGGGGCCAGATGTTCGGATTTAACTACTCCACCTACAACTTCTCGCTCAACCTGAACCTGCCGCTGCGCGACCGGGCGGCCACGGCCAACCTGGCCGACGCAGTGGTAAACAAGCGGAGCAATACGCTGCGCGAACGTTCGGTGGAACAGCAGGTGCGCCAGGAAGTGCTGAACGCCGTTACCAACGTCGAGAGCAGCCGGGAAGGCGTCAAACTGGCCGTGATTGCGCTCGATTATGCGAAAAAACGTGCAGATGCGGACCAAAAACGGTACGATCTGGGCGTCATCAACATCTTTTTCCTGCTCTCAGCGCAGAACGATCTCACCATAGCTCAGTCGAACCTGGTCACTCAGACGATCAACTATAAACGCAACGTGCTGACCATGCAACAGCGCCTGGGCACTCTCCTGGAAGATAAGGGCATCATCATCGACTTGCCGTAAACCGCCTATCATGGAAGAGGGCGCGTCCCGCGCGGATGCGCCCTTTCTCCATTTATGGGCCGAATTCGAATCCTCTCCGACAACGTAGCCAACAAGATCGCCGCCGGTGAGGTGGTGGAACGGCCCGCGTCGGTCGTCAAGGAGATGCTCGAAAACTCGCTCGACGCCGGCGCTACCGATATCCGCGTGGAAGCAGAGAACGGCGGGCGGCGGCTGATTCGGATTGTAGACAACGGCAGCGGGATGCTGCGCGACGATGCCATGCTGGCGTTTGAGCGGCACGCGACATCTAAGCTGGCTAGTGTGGATGAGTTGGAGGCGATCGCGACGTTGGGCTTCCGAGGGGAAGCGCTGCCGTCGATCGCCTCGGTATCCCGGCTGGTGCTGGAAACGCGCAGTCTGGACGAGGCCACCGGCACGCGGGTGGAGATCGCCGGCGGCAAGATGCTGGCCAGCGACGAGATTCCGTTCGCCGGCGGCACCACAATCGCGGTCCGGGACCTGTTCTTCAACGTGCCGGCGCGTAAGAAATTCCTGCGCAGCGACCAGACCGAGCTGGCTCATATCGCCTCGCTGGTGACGCACTACTCGCTGGCGCATGCGGCGAAGTCCTTCGAGCTCACGCATGGCGGCAAGGAGTTGCTGCGCGTCACCCCGGTGACGACGGACCGCGAGCGCGTGTTCCAGGTCTTCGGCGCGGCGATGCTTGAGGATTTGATAGAACTGCCGGGGACGGGCCTGCAGGACGGACGGTTCCGGCTCACAGGCTTCATCTCGCGGCCGCAGGTGCAGAAAGGGAACCGGAACTCGATCTTCCTGTTCGTGAACCGGCGGCTGATCCGGGACCGGCTCCTGTTGCACGCCATCTCTGCTGCCTATCACAACCTGATTCCCCCGGCCTGTTATCCGTTTGCGCTGCTGTTTGTGGATTGTGATCCGGCCGAAGTGGACGTGAACGTGCACCCTTCCAAAACCGAGGTGCGGTTTCGCCAAGGCAGCCTGATGCATGACTTCGTCCGGGACTCACTGCGGGCGGCGCTGATCGAACAGCGGCCCGTGCCCAGCGCGCCTTCGCCGGTCTCGCCTGAGCCGCAGGCCGGCGCGCACTTGCCGTACTCGGAGTTCTCACAGTCGCTGGAGAACTTCCGCTATGACGAGGCGCGGCCCGTCTTGCCGGAGCCGACCCCTCTGTACACTCTGAAACCGGTTGAGCCGCCGCCGCCGCGGTTTGACTTCAGCCAGGGTACGCCCATCTCCATGGAGACCCCCGCCGAGCAGGGCCCGGAGCCGCTGCGGCTGCGCGTTCCGGATACGCACGGGGGCTTCCCGGCTGGCGTGGAGATCGACGCTCCGCAAGGAATGGTGTCGCTCGGGGACTTGCGCGTTCTGGGCCAGATCCACGACAGCTTCATCATCGCCGCGGGCCGGGATGGGCTCTGGATCATTGACCAACACGTCGCCCACGAGCGGATTCTGTTTGAAAAGGTTCTGGCGCAGCAGGCGCGGGGCCAGGTGGAGCAGCAGCGGCTTCTGATGCCGATGGTCCTGCCGCTGACGCCGGCCCAGCAGGTGGACTATGACCGGATCGCCGGCGAACTGGAGCGCTCCGGGTTTGAGACGGAGCCGTTCGGGCACCGGACCATCGCCGTGAAGGCGGCGCCATCGGACGTGCCGCTGGGCGACCTGGAGCGCGTTGTCTACGAGATCCTCGAGGTGGCAGAGAGCGAGTTGCGCCGGGTGGCGGTGGGTGATCTGCGGCGCGGGATCGCGGCGTCGCTGGCGTGCCGCGCGGCCATCAAGATCAACACGCGCCTGGAAGCCACCAAGATGGACTGGCTGCTGCGAGAGCTGGCGCGGACCGAGTGCCCGATGAGCTGTCCGCACGGCCGCCCCGTGGCGCTGCGCTACACCACGCGCGAGATTCTCCGCAGCTTTCACAGGATCTGACTATGCATTTGCCGGAGCCGGCGGCGTTGGTGCTGGTGGACCTGCAACGGGCCATGGACGACCCGTCGTGGGGCGTGAGGAACACCACCCCGATGCCGAGCGCCGCGGAGCGCGTCTGCTGGCGGCCTGGCGCCGCACTGGCCGTGCGGTGTTTCATGTGAAGCATAACTCGGTGGAGCCGAACTCCCCTTACCGGCCGGGCCAGCCTGGTAACGAGTTCAAGCCTGAGTTTGTACTGCTGGCCAGAGAGACCGTCATCGTCAAGCAGACCGGCAGCGCCTTTGCTGGAACCAATCTGCAAACGCTGTTGGAGGCGGGCGGGCACCGCACACTGGTATTGTTCGGCGTCATCACCAATAACTCGGTGGAGCCGACTGTGCGCCACGCAGCCTGCCTGGGGTTCCGGCTGGTCCTGGTGGAGGACGCCTGCTTCACGTTCGCCAAACCGGGCTGGAGCGCGGACGAAATCCACGCCGTGTCCCTGGCGAATCTGGAAGGCGAGTATTGCGAAGTCACCACCGCCGCGGCGGTCTTACTCCCACTCGATGGTGCCGGGGGGCTTGTGCGTCAGGTCGTACAGGACGGCGCAGATCCCTTCCTGGGCCAGTAGCGCTTTGGTCATCTCAGTCAGCAAGGGCAAAGGCATGGGCACCGATTGCGCTGTCATCCCATCGACGGAGTCGATCGGCCGCAGCACGATGGAATCGGGGCGCTCCGGGGTGCCGAGAGGGACGAGGATGACCGGGAACTGCCATACCTGGCCCTCGTAGCCGGAGGCGTGGCAGAGCGAACGGACCAGCGAATCGGCGGCGCGCAGGCGGTCTAACCGCGTCGCGCTGATGTAGGCTTTACTGGTGGTCAGAGAGGCAACCGGCGCGTGCGTGCCCGCCAGCGCCACCACGCGGTTGATCCCAGGCAGCCGGTTGATCAGTTCGGTGGCCCGATGGTGGATGCCCGCCGTCGACGGCGGGTCCTCCAGCAGCAGCACCGGCCGGTAGCTGCGCGAGTCACCCTGCACACCCACCGAATGGAGCGGCGCCAGCCAGCCCTCGTCGAGCCTCTCCACAGCCCGGGCGGCATCCTCGCACAGGCAACGGATGGCTAGGCCGGGTCCAGGGAACGGGTGGCGGCTCAGAAGCTCCGGCGGTAGGCCGAGTTCCTGGCCCACCTCGCGCACCTCATCCTTGTACAGCAGGTGGAGCGGTTCCACGAGGCGGTTCTCGCTGATCAGCTTCTGAATGCCGGCGACGCGGTTGTGGTGGGTCTTGATGAGGTCGGCTTTGGCTGTGCCGCCGCTCTCAATGGTATCGGGGTAGATGGTGCCTTGGCCAAGTACCCAGTTGCAGTCCAGGTAGTGGCCGGACTCGAGAATATCCTGCTGCACCTGGACGAACATCTCGCCAATGAGATGGCGCTTGGTTTCCGGTTCGCGAACACCGGCCAGGGCGCTCAGGAAGCGATCCTGGGCGTGTTCGACGGCGAAGATGCCGCGGCCGAGCGATTCAAACACACCCGAGACGAAGGCGGTCTCGCCGTCGCGCATCAGGCCGGTGTCCACGTAAAGCGCGCGCACACGCGACTGGCCGAGGGCGCGCAGGCAGAGCGTGAAGGCCACAGTGGAATCCACACCGCCGGAGACGAAGAAGAAGACGTTGCGGTCCCCCGCCACGCGCCGGATCTCGTCTTCAATTCGCTGGGCCTGATCACGCGGGTTCCAGTCCTGCTCACAGCCGCAGACGTCAAACAGAAAGTTGGACAGGAGTTGGCGTCCGCGCTCGGTGTGGACGACCTCGGGATGGAACTGCACGCCGTAATGGCGCCTTCCGGTGTGGCCCATGGCGGCGACAGCGCAGGTATCGGTGGAGCCGAGGATTTCGTAACCGGCGGGCACCTGAGTGACGGTGTCGCGGTGGCTCATCCAGATCTGCTGGCGGCCTCCGATGCCGCGGAAGAGCGGCGCTTCTTCGGCCCGCGTGTCCAGATAGGCCAGGCCGTACTCGCCCTTGCTGCCCTTCTGCACGGTACCGCCTCGGTGCCAGGCGATCAACTGCTGGCCGTAACAGATGCCCAGGATGGCCGCATCCAGTTCAAAGATGGCGGGGTCCACCTGGGGTGAACCCGTCTCATAGACGCTGGACGGCCCGCCCGAGATGACAATGCCCTTCACCCCTTCCAGTTCTGAGGCTGGGACTTCGCTGGGCCGGATCTCGGAGTAGACGCCCAGCTCACGGATCTTACGGGTGATGAGATGGCAGTACTGGCCGCCCGTATCGAGCACGACCACCTGCGGATGCTGCTGAGCGGCGGGGGGCAAGCTCAATCGCGCTGATACCTCTTGTCTAATTGGACCACCGACTTCTTGGCGGAGTCGAGCAGTTCGCGCGCCTTGGACATGGACTCGATTGCTTTCAGCACCGCCGGGTCCGTCTGAATGGCGTACTTCAGGCTCTCGTCCAGGGACACGGCCGTGATGAGCGCCTCCCGCTTCAGCTGGACCTTCACCCAATCCTGGTTCTCGGCGAACTCAGCTTCCGTAAAGGTCATCTTGTTTTTCAGCAGGTAGCCGTGGAAGTCGTTCATCATCTCCACATCCGGGCTCCAGTCCTTGGCCAGCTGCACGGAGTGCGAGGAGAAGTACTTGGGGATGAAGTCCCGGAACGCGCTCTTGCGGGCCAGTTCAATCTGGAACTTAGTGTACTTCCCCGTGAACTTCTCGTCTGGCTGGATCCCGTTGCCCCCGTAGACGGCACGGCCGGAGTCCGTCATCTTGACGTCGGTCGTGTCCTTTTTCGGGCCGTCCTTGCGGTTGAAGTAGTACTCGTAGAACGAGCCGCTGCCATAGTCGCGCTGGATGAGGCGGCCGGAAGGCGTGTAGTACTTGGCGGTGGTCAGGGCGAGGCCGGTATTCTCAGACAGCGGGAAGACCGTCTGGACCAGCCCCTTGCCGAAGGTATTGTCGCCGAAAACCCAACCCCGGTCATGGTCTTGCAAGGCGCCAGCGACGATTTCGGCGGCGGAGGCGGAGTAGCGGTTGACCATCACGACGATGGGGTAGTCGCGCGCGCCGTTGCCGTTAGTCGCCGTGTATGGTTTCTCCTGGGAGGTGCGGCCGCGGTGGCTGACAACGGTCTGGCCCCGCTTCAGGAACCGTCCGGCAACGCTGACACCCTCGTTGAGAAGACCGCCCGGATTGTCCCGCAGATCGAACACAAGCCCCTTGATGTTGGCCTCGCCCAACTTTTTGATGGCCTCTTCCAGTTCGTGACTCGTGTTCTCGTTGAAGCTCTGAATGTCGATGTAGGCGATGCCGGGCTGGAGCCAGAAGGCGTTCTGGATCGAAAACCGCGGAATCTCGCCCCGGATCAGATTGAAAATCAGCGGCTTATCAGCGCCCTCTCGTGCAATCACAACCTGCACCGGCGTCCCTCTGGCGCCCCTTAGAATGTCGGCCACCTCGGCGGTGGTCATGCCGTCCGTTCGCTTGTCGTTGACTTCCAGGATGACGTCGCCGGGCCGGATACCGGCCTTATAGGCGGGCGACCCGGTAAAAGGCGCCACGACGATGATGCGGCTATCTTTCGGCTGGATCGTCATGCCGACGCCGAAATAGGCGCCGCGCTGCTGCTCCCGCATATCCTGGAAGTCTTTGGGATCAAAGAAACTGGAGTGGGGGTCGAGTGTCCGCAGCATGCCCGCCACGGCACCCTTGTAGATGGCTTTGTCGGCGTTTACCTTCTCAGCGGCGTTTTCTTCCACCAGCCGGTAGACGGAGGTGAAGGACTTCAGCCCGGCGGCCAGTTCGTCCTCAGACGCCTTGGTGTCGGCCTTAGCCGCGGCGCGTGCCGACGATGCCGGGCCGAAGTTGCCCGCCACAATGGCGCACAGGCCAATCACCACCACGGAACAAGCAAAAGCGCGAAATTGCCGCATTACGAAATTTGTCCCTTCGGGAGGGGGCTCCCCAGACCTGCCACAAGTATAACGCAGGCCCCCTGCCCGGTTAGACGGTGCAGGGGGCCTGGAAGTTTGAGAATTCTCACCGCAAAACGCGGATCAAGGGCCAGAGGCGGCCGTCAAACCGCCTTGGCCTTGCGGGCAACCACCGGCGACTCACTCTTGGGCGGCTTGCGGGGGGTGACTGTGAGGCGGCGCACCTGGTCTGTGACGCAGACGAGGAACATGGGCTGCTTGGCGGACTTGAGGATATCGATGATGCGCTCGTGACTGTCTTCCAGATAGATGGACTTTCCGTCGGTCAGCAGGTGCAAGTCGCTCTCGGCAGACATGATCTGATCCACGCGCTTGCCCATCTCCTTCTGCAGGAAACGCAGGACCCGGCGAATCTTCTGGAGGCTGAAGCCCTTCCGGCGAAGCTCGGCGATGACGGCCACCTCCACCACTTCCTCGGTCAGGTACACCCGCTTGTGCCCCGCGTGGCGCGGAGAGACCACGCGCTGCTCATCCCACCACTGCAACTGGCGCAGGCTGACACCGGAGAGGCGCGAGACATCAGCGCTGGAAAAAGCCTGTTCCCCCGGGGGCGGTGCAGTCTGTCTTGTTTTTGTTTTGAACATCTTACGCCTTTTCTGTTTGGGACCAACGGTCACTATCGAGTCTATCGGAGGGCTGTGGGAAGTCAACTCGCAAGATCTGGGGGGTGTGGGGCTGGAACCACAACGCTTAGGGGCGCGGTTGCGGGCCGCGGAATGATGTAGGGCGGGCGCTCCCCCCGCCGACAAAAGTAACAATTTCCAGGCTCGCGCCAGCATCTATGATGGTGGTGTCCCATTCGGGCTTCCGCACGATCTCCTTGTTGAGTTCGACGGCTACCCGGGCGGGGTCGAGACCGAGTTCGCCGAGTAAAGTGCGCACATTGAGGCCCGCGGGTACGCTACGCTGCGCACCATTGACGTGAATGTGGATTTCCGGACTGGCTGGTTTGTTTGACACGCTCTTCTGGCGGTCATTATAGTAAAAAGTTGCCCCCCCAGGGCCGATGGCCATAACTGCAATCATGCCCACCACCGACATCGAAGCCTATTTTCCGGTGCTTGTCCAAGTCCTCTTGGGTATAGCCGTTGGGGCCGCCTTGGTGGGACTTGGCGTCCTGCTGGGCAAGCGGCTCAAGAACAAAGTCAAAGACCTGCCGTACGAGTGCGGCATCACGCCGACGGGCTCGGCCAGGGAGCGCTTCAGCGTGAAGTTCTACCTGGTGGCGATGCTGTTCATCCTGTTCGACATTGAGGCCATCTTCCTCTATCCCTGGGCGGTCGTGTACCGCGAACTGAAGCTCTTCGCGTTCTTTGAGATGCTCCTGTTCATCGCCTTGGTGCTGGCCGGCTTTTTCTACATCTGGAAGAAGGGCGTGTTGAACTGGGCCGCCGAAGATCAGCCGGGGGAGAATCAGCGCTAGAGGGGCGCAGCCAATGTTGCCGGACAATTTGAAAGAGATGTTTGTGCCCGCCGCCCTGGCCAGCTGGGATGCTGAAGCGGTGACGGGCGG
>JBBQLF010000039.1:0-14428 GCA_038327695.1 Bryobacterales bacterium | reverse complement strand
GATGGAGAAGCGTGCTATCGTTCAGGCGTTGCAGTACACCAAGGGTGATCGTGTCACCTCGGCCCACCTGCTCGGCATTGGCCGCACGACTCTCTATCGCAAGATCAAGGAATACGGAATTCAGGTTTGACCTTCGCCCTCGACGCCACGCACACCACCGGACACCAGATCTCCGGTGTGGGCGTCTACTGCCGGGAGATGGCCTCCGGCTTGGCCGTAGCGCACCCCTCTGAGCGATTTCTGTGGTGTGGCCGGCCTCACCGGTTGCGCCAGCTCCTGACCGCGCCGCGCCCGGCCAACGTGGCCGTGCGGCCACTGCTGGAGTCCTTCCAGCTCTTCCGGGCCGATCTGTTCCACGGCCTCAACCAGCGCCTGCCAGTCTCGCGGTTCCGCCGTGCGGTCTGCACGTTCCACGACTTGTTCGTCATGACCTCGGAGTACTCCACCCTGGAGTTCCGCGCCCGCTTCACGGCCCAGGCCCGGCATGCGGCCAGCCGCGCCGATCTCATCATCTGCGTCTCCCGGTTCACTGCCGGCCAGGTGCGGGATCTGCTCGGCGTGGAGCCAGACCGCCTGCGGGTCATCCCCCACGGCACGCGCTTCGCCGCAGACGGCGGCGATGACGAGCGCCAGGCGCTCATTCTGCATACGGGCGCCATTCAGCACCGTAAGAACCTCATGCGGCTGGTGGAGGCCTTTGAGCGCGCCGCGCCGCCCCCATGGCGGCTGGTGCTGGCCGGTTCCGATGGTTACGGCGCAGCTGAGATCCATGCCCGGATTGCCGCCAGCCCGGCCCGCTCCCGGATTGAAGTGCCAGGCTATGTCCCAGATGCAGCGCTGCAGCGGCTCTACGCGCAGGCATCCGTTTTCGCCTTCCCGTCTCTCGACGAAGGCTTCGGCATTCCTGTGCTGGAGGCCATGGGGCAGGGCATCCCGGTACTGTCGTCCAATCGTTCCGCGTTGCCCGAAGCGTGCGGGGAGGCAGCCCTGCTGGTTGACCCTTTCGATGTGGAGGCACTGGCGGACGGCTTGGGGCGGCTGGTGCAAGACTCCGTGCTGCGGGCCCGCCTGGTACAAGCCGGCAGGAGCCGCGCGGCGGAGTTCACGTGGCAGCGGGCCGTGGCGCAGACCTGGGCGGTCTACCGGGAGCTGGTCTCCTAACGCGCGTCCTCGTCGACCGCGATCTTCAGAGCCCGGAGGAATTTCTGGTCCTGCGAGGTCCACTTCAACCGCGATTTCGGTTCATTGCGCCGCACAGAGCTGTAGTCTTCTTCGAAGTCGGTTTCCAGGCGCGTCTCCAGCACGGCGCCGTCGTCGTCCTCGCCGTCGCCCACTTCGCGCTTGTTGAAGCCAATGGTGGCTTCCAGCACCAGGAATACGTCATAGCCGGCGCGCTTGATTTCACCAATCGCCTCGGCGATGCGGTCCGAATCCGAGAGCGACTCGTTGATCGCGGTGCCTAGCTCCTGCATGAGTTCTTTCAGTCGATCGTCCAAGGTGAGCCTCGCTGGCGGCCATCTTTAGAATACCATCGGGAGGAAACACGGGTCCCTTCCGGGTATCTAATATCCGTATCGGCAACCGGCCTCGATGATATGAACCATTCCGCTGATACCATGAAGAGGATCCTCTCAGGTTATGCCTACGCTCAACAAAGCGAAGAAGTTCATGCAAACGGTCGTTCCCGCCGTGATCAAGCCGCTCCACTCACTGTGGAACGAGGTGATCGGCTTTCTGTTCCTGGCGCTTTCGGCGATCCTGCTGCGCCCCACATGGCGCGCCTACCATGAGATGGGCACAGATCCCGCCCATCTGGTCAAGTTCCTGTTGATCGTCTTCTTTTTGGTCGTCATGCTCGGCTTCGGCCTGCACGCCTTCTGGAAGGCGAGGAAGATCTCCCGGTCCTAAGCCGCCTCCGGGTTCAAGGCTGCGGATTCTGCGCCGACGCCTTGGCGCCGGTAACCCGCTCCAGCTCGGCAATCTGTTTCCGCACCGTTTCGAGATCCGGCGCGTTCGGCGCGAAGCTCAGATAGCCTTTCATCTGATCCAGCGCGCCCGGATAGTCGCCCTTGTCGGCGAGGATGGCGCCCAGGAGCCGATTGATGCGCGGATTGGCGTGGTTGACATCCAGCTTGGCCGCCTCGCGGGTGCTGCGCTCCGCCGCTTCCATGTTCTTCATGTTGTAGTTTGCCGCACCGTTCATGAACCAGATCTGCGGGTAGTTGTACGGGTTCAGCTTCAGAACGGTGTCGCTTCGCTCGGCGATCTGTTTCCAATCGCGCCCGTTGACCGCAATCTGCAGCAACTCCAGGTGCGGGTTGACGAACTTGCCGTCACAGGCTGACGACTGCTCAAACGCCGCCTTGGCCTCGTCCGCTTTCTTTTGAATTAGGTATACCCGGCCCAACTCAAACCACGCCAGAGCGTATTTCGGATAGCCGTCCACGGCCTTGCGAAGCTGGATCTCCGCCTCGTCAGGCTTCTTCTTCTTCACTAGCTCCAGGCCCTTTTCGTACGCCTTCCGGGCGTCTTTGGGCGCCATGGCGCTGGTCATCGAGAAAGTGAATCCCTGTACGTTAGCCAGCCGGTGCAGGATGAGTGTGCCGAGCTCCGGGTTGTCCATGAGCCGCCGGCCGCTCAACTGAACGACGTCGCTGCGAAAGCCGGGCAGGTCCGCCCGGAACTCGCAGCCCATCAGTTGACGCTCAGTCATCCCGCCGCTCAGAGGCCCGGTCTGGACGCTGCTTCTGCTGTTGGACCCGAACGTGTCATTCGGTCCGCTGATGCTCGCATCCGGCATCACGATGTTGTTCTGGCCTAGCGTCACGCTGAACCGCCCCTTCATGTCGGAGTAGCCCTGCGGCCGCGGTTGCCCGTTGCACACCAGCATCATCACGACCGGCTCCGGTGGCGGATTGCCGTCGTCCAGCATCAGGCGCCCGGCCAGGAAGATCGGCCTGGGCGTATCCATCATGGTGGGCTGCCGCTCACCGCCCATGGTGGGAGTCTGTGTGGGCTGCGTGGGTTGCCGGATCGGCGGATTCGTCGCCCCGCCGCCCGTCGTCCCACCACCGGTGGTCCCGCCCCCGGTGGTGCCACCTCCCGTAGTCTGAGCGCTCAGCCCCATGCCGGCGCTGACCATCAAACACAAAGCCAATTCGGCCGCCGTGCGGCGTGAAGTAATCATGGATGCCCCTCCCAATCGGGATTACCAACTAGTGAGTGTAGTATACACCCGGCTCCAGGTACCGCTGCTGCGCCGGTCCCCGGAGGTCGACTATGATGTTGGTGGGAGCGCCGCTATCACATGAAACACAGCCCATTGTCTTTAATTCCACTCGCCATGCTGGCCGGTTTGAGCACTGGCTGTTCGGACAGCGGGGGACCGGCCAAGAACGCCGAGGCAAAGAAGACAGTCGAAGCCCAGCCGGTTTCAGGCCAAAGCGGCATCTTCCAGACCTTTCAGTTAGCCCGTACCTGGGCCTCAGATGCCATGCTGCTCAAACTGGAAAACGGCGACATCCCCGAAGCCAAGGCACAGCCCGGGAAGTACGGCGTCTGGCGTGCCGTCTACATCTCGCAATCCAAAGGAGCCAAGCGTGAGTATGTCTACGCTGCCGCGGACAGCGATGGCGGCCTCATTCAGGGCGCCCGCGCCGGATCCGAGTCGTCCTACCAACGCAATCCGCGAGTCCATCCGTTTGCCATACAGGAGGTCCACTCCGACACCGTCGCCGCCTATGAGACGGCAATGAAAGAGGTGGCCCAGGACAAGTCCCTGCAGAAGATCCTCGAGGAAAACAAGGATCTGCCCGTGCAGTACCAGTTGGAGTGGCTCGACCTCGCCCCGAAACCGCAGTGGCGCGTCATCTTCGGCGCCACGGTCTCTCAGAGTAAGTTTTCGATCCTGGTGGACGCGAGCGACGGCAAGTTCGTCAAGAAACTACACTAGGCGTGTGTCGGAGTGAAAAATCCGCGCACGTAGAATCAATCACTTGCAAGCGTTACTTGCCAAAGAAATTCCCGTAAGTTGTTGATTGTACGTTGAGCCAAACTTTCACTCCGACAGACTCCTAGGCGCGTGGCTTGCGCTTCACCGCCGTCGCGGGCGTCAATGGCTCTACCCGCGCCACCCGGACCAGGGAGTTTCTCGATTCGGCGTCCGCCGGCCGCAGGTTGCGCGAAAACTCCAGATTCAGGGAGGCCACAAACTGCTCGATCTGGGCCTGCATGACGGCCATCTTTTCGCGCATGTTCAGGATAATCTCGACGCCTGCCAGGTTCACGCCCAGTTCCCGCGTCAGTTCCAGAATCACTTCCAGGCGCTCCAGGTCTTCGTCCGTATAGAGCCGCGTGTTGCCCTCGGAACGGGACGGCTTTAGCAACCCTTCGCGCTCATACATGCGCAGCGTCTGTGGGTGGAGTTGGTACTTCTCGGCCACGGCCGAGATCATATAGGCGGCTTTGGCTCTCTGCTTGGACACGCGGTTACACCTTCGGCCAAATGGCGGCCCGCGGATCGCGCGGGTCGAGTCTGGCCAGTTCCCTCAACAGCTCCCGCGTCTTGTCGTCACGAATGTCCGGCGCCTGGATGCTGATTTCCACAATCTGGTCGCCCCGCTGGTTCTTCCGTGAATTGAGAATGCCCTTCTCCCGAAGACGGAACTTCTGCCCGTTCTGCGTGCCCTGCGGGATCTTCAGCAATGCTCGCCCATCCACAGTTGGGACTTCGATCTTGGCGCCCAGGCCGGCTTCGCTCACCGAAACCGGGATGGTAATCCCGATGTCATCACCCTCCCGAGTAAACAGCGCGTGTGGCTCCACGCGGACGGTGATGTAAAGGTCGCCGGCCGGCGCGCCCATCGATCCAGCATTGCCTTTGCCACCCACACGCAGCCGCGAACCCGTGGCCGAGCCCGCCGGAATTCGCACTTCCACCGGCTCGTTGATCTGTGCCCGGCCTTCCCCTCGGCAGGAAGGACAGGCATTCCTCAACCGGCCGGTGCCGCCGCACCGCGGGCAGGTGAGCGAGAACTTCATCGCGCCCGCCATCTGCTGCACGTTGCCGCTACCTTTGCACTGCGGGCAGTTGGCCGTGGTGCCACCAGCATGGCCCGTGCCACGGCACGCACCACAGCCGTCCAATCGGTGAATGGTCAGCTTGACCTGGGTGCCCTGTACCGCCTGCCAGAAGTCGATATTGAGCGAGTACTCGAGGTCCGCGCCCTTCTCTGACACGGGCTGCTGGTGGGCCGACTTCTGCTGGCCGAAGAACTGGCTGAATAGATCGCTGAAGCTCCCGGCCGCGGCCCCTGGCCCGCCCGGGGGACCGCCGCCCATCCCGCCCGGCCCGTCGGAAAAATCGAACCCGCCAAAGCCGAACCCGGCACCCGGCGGCGGCTGCTGGCCTCCGCCGGGAATGCCGCTTTCGGAGTAGAAACCAAACTGGTCGAACATCTTGCGCTTCTTGGCGTCCGACAGGATGTCGTAAGCCTCCTGCACCTGCTTGAAGCGCTCCTCCGAGGTTTTGTCCCCCGGATTAAGATCCGGGTGGTACTTCCGCGCCAGGCGGCGGTACGCCTTGCGGACTTCATCCGCCGAGGCGTCCCGCTTCACTCCAAGGGTTTGATAGTAGTCCTTGTTGGGATTCATTCCTGGCTCGCACTGGAGAACAGCAGTTTACTTCTTGTTCTCGTCCACGTCGACAAACTCGGCGTCGACGACGTTGTCCTTCTTCGCTTCCTGCTGAGCGTCCGGCTGGGCTCCGGTGTCGCCTGTGGGCGGCGCCTGTTGGGCACCGGCCGCCTTGTACATCGCCTCGGCCAGCTTGTGGCTGCAGGACAACAACTGCTCCTGCGCCGCCTTCATCTGGTCAGCGTCGCCCGCTTCCATCGCCTTCTTGGCGTTCGCCACGGCGTCTTCCACCGCCTTGGCGTCTTGCTCGGAGACCTTATCGCGGTGCTCCTTCAACGTCTTCTCCGCGCTGTAGACGGCATTGTCCAGATGATTGCGCGCGTCGATCTCTTCCCGGCGCTTCTCGTCCTCGGTCTTGTGCGAGTCCGCGTCGCGGCCCATCTTGTCGATCTCCTCCTTGGACAACCCGGAAGACGACGTGATGGTGATCTTCTGTTCGTTGTTGGTCGCCCGGTCCTTGGCCGTCACGTGCAGAATACCGTTGGCGTCAATGTCGAAGGTGACCTCGATCTGCGGCACGCCGCGAGGCGCAGACGGCAGCCCAACCAGTTGGAACACGCCCAACATCCGGTTGTCTTTCGCCATCGAGCGCTCGCCCTGGAATACCTTGATCTCCACGCTGGTCTGGTTGTCGCTGGCCGTCGAGAAGACCTCCGACTTCCGCGTCGGAATGGTCGTGTTGCGTTCGATCAGCTTGGTGAATACGCCGCCCAGAGTCTCGATGCCGAGCGACAACGGCGTCACGTCCAGCAGCAGCATGTCCTTGACTTCTTCGTTCAGGACGCCACCCTGCACTGCCGCGCCTAACGCCACCACTTCATCCGGGTTGACGGTCTTGTTCGGTTCCTTGCCGAAAATCTCCTTCACCATCGCCGCCACGCGCGGAATGCGCGTCGAACCGCCCACCAGCACCACTTCGTCAATCTGAGCCGCTGTCAGGCCGGAATCGGCCAGCGCCTGCTTGCAGGGCCCCACCGAACGCTGCAAAATGTCTTCTACCATGGACTCAAACCGGGCCCGCGTCAGGCTCTTCACCATGTGCTTCGGACCCGTCTGCGGATCGCCGTAAATGAACGGCAGGTTGATCTCCGTCTCCATCGCCGAACTCAGCTCAATCTTGGCCTTCTCAGCAGACTCCTTCAGACGCTGCAGCGCCATGCGGTCGCGCGACAGGTCCACACCTTCTTCCTTCTTGAACTCCTCGATCAGCCAGTCCACCAGCTTCTGGTCAATGTTGTCGCCGCCCAGGTGCGTGTCGCCGTTGGTGGACTTCACCTCCACCACGCCGTCGCCGACTTCCAGAATGGAGATGTCAAAGGTGCCGCCGCCGAAATCGTACACGGCGATCTTCTCTTCCTTCTTCTTGTCCATCCCGTAGGCCAGCGCCGCCGCCGTGGGCTCGTTGATGATGCGCATCACCTCCAGCCCCGCCACCTGACCGGCGTCCTTGGTAGCCTGCCGCTGGGCGTCGTTGAAGTAGGCCGGGACCGTGATAACAGCCTTCGTCACGGTCTGGCCCAGATAGGCCTCCGCCGCCTCCTTGAGCTTGATCAGGATCATCGCCGCAATCTCCGGCGGTGCATACTTCTTGCCGTTCGTGTCTACGCGCGCATCCCCACTGTCGCCGCTGACCACGTGGTACGGCACCAGCTTCATCTCCTGCGAGACTTCGTCATGCCGCCGGCCCATGAAGCGCTTGATCGAATAGATGGTGTTCTCCGGGTTCGTCACGGCCTGGCGCTTTGCCACCTGCCCAACCAGACGGTCACCCGACTTCGCGAAACCCACTACCGAGGGCGTGGTCCGGCCACCCTCCTGGTTTGGGATCACCACTGGTTGACCGCCTTCCATAACCGCCACCACGGAGTTCGTGGTGCCCAGATCAATTCCGATGATTTTGCTCATGTGTAATTCCTCCCCTTGGGTGTCTGAGATCTTGCGACGCAAGGTGCGCCTATTCACAGTATCTTAGTTTAGTGTGTTACTGTCAAGTCTATGGCCGCGCGTTTAATTGTCCTCGCTGCACTCGCTCTGCGTGTCGGCTGCGGCCAGGAACTCCTGGTGGGCGCCGCTTCCGATCTGAGTCCGCTGGAATCCGCTCTCCGCCAAGCCATGGAACCCGCGTCCGGCATCCGGCTGCGGTTCAGCTTCGGCTCCAGCGGCATTCTCGCCCGGCAGATTCGCAGCGGTGCCCCATACGATGTATATCTCTCAGCGAATGAGCAGTTTGTGCGCGATCTGGCAGCCGCTGGCCTGCTCATACCCAACTCCGTCCGGGTTTACGCCACTGGCCGGCTCGGGCTTTGGTCCAGGACTGGCGGGATCCGTACCCTCCAAGACCTTGTCAGGGGCAACGTCCGCTACATTGCAATCCCCAACCCACAGCACGCCCCCTACGGCGCTGCCGCTGAGCAACTTCTGCGCAAGGAAGGCATTTGGGATCGGGTCCGCGGCAAACTGGTGCTGGCGGAAAACGTCCGGCAGGCGTTTGAATACGCGCAAACCGGAAATGCAGACGCCGTACTCACATCGTGGACGCTGGTCTTCGATAAGAAGGGTGTCCTGTTGCCGGATTCCCGCCACGCACCCATACGTCAGGCCGGCGGTGTGGTCACCTCAACCAGAAATGGGGTGGCTGCCAGCGCGTTTCTGGAGTTCCTGGTGAGCGCAAAAGGCCAGTCGTTGTTGGCCAAGTTCGGTCTGTTCCCACCGCCGCGGTAGCCACCGCGGCCGGCCCTCAGCCCGGCAACAGTTTGCTGATGTCGTTGTAGAGGACGAACACGACGATCATCATCAGGAACACGAAGCCGAGCTTCAGAATCGTGTCCTTGAACGTCAGGCTCAGGTCGCGGCGCATGAACATCTCAATCAGGAGCAGCAGTATCACTCCACCGTCGAGGATGGGGATGGGGAGCAGATTGAAGATCGCCAGATTCAAGCTCACCGTTGCCATGAGATTGATGAAGCTGGTAGGGCCTTCCCGCGCGGCCTGGCCGGAAAGTTGGGCGATGCGGATGGGGCCTTCCAGGGACTTCGGGGACGAGCGCCGCTCGATCATAGCCTGCAGGAACTGATAGATCAACGTGGCGCCCTTCAGATTCACCTTCACGGACTCACGGAGGGCGGGCACCGGCGCCAGTTTAGTGAAGATAACCCGCGGCGACAGTTCCACCCCGATCATCCAGCGGCCGCCGCCGCCCATTTGGTCGCTGAAACTGGGCCGAATGGTAGCCTCGTTCTGCTGGCTGCCGCGCCGGTAGCGCAGCACCACTGGCGAGCCGTTCGCCACCTTGAGCTCCTCGTGGATGTTGTAAACGGTGTGGATCGGCTTACCGTTGATGGTGAGGAGTTGGTCCCCCTTCTGGAGACCCTGTTTTTCGGCGTCCATACCGGCCACCAAGCCGCCCACCTCAATGTCCTGGCGTTCGGCCCAGCCGGCCACACCGTAGCCCGCTTTAGGGTCGAGTTCCGGCGTCACGGCGATCAGCAGGCGTTCGCCGCCCCGCTCCACGATCAGGTTCATCGCCCGGCCCGGGCTGACTACTTCTTTCAGGCTGACGTCTTCCCAGGTCGGGTTCCGGTCGCTATCCACCTCAACAATGACGTCGCCGGCGCGCAGGCCGCTCTTGGCGGCAGGCGAATCCGACTTGACGTAACCGATGGCGGCGGGGCCGCTGGCGCTGGCCAGTTTCGGATAACGAACCATGAAGAGGCCGGCCAACAGCGCGACTGCCAGAATTACGTTCATGGCGGGGCCGGCAAAGACGACCACCAGCCGTTGCCAGCGCGGCTTGGAAAGGAATCCGCGGGGGTCCGGATCGTCCGTCAACTGTTCGCCCGCCATCCGGACAAAACCGCCAAATGGGATCCAGGCGACGCGGAAGTCCGTCTCGCCCTTCTTGAAGCCGAACAGGCGCGGACCGAAGCCGACGCTAAACGTATCGACGCGGATGTCGAACAGGCGAGCCGCCCAATAGTGGCCTAGCTCGTGAACAATGATCATCACGCCGATCAAAACGAGCAGCCACCAGAAGTTCTCGAAAAATACCATCCCCGCTCCTCAATTCCTTCTCTCTAGCTAAACAACCACCCGCGAACCAGACCGCTCCCGGGCCACCTGCGCGGCTACCTCTCTCGATTGGCGATCCGTCTCCATCAGGGCGGCGATCGATCGCACCGGACTGACCGGCACTCTCTGCAACGTCTCTTCGACAACTTCCGCTATCGCCGGGAACGCAATCCGGCTGCCCAAAAAGGCCTCCACCGCCACCTCATCCGCCGCGTTCAGCGTGCAGGTAGCAGTGCCTCCCGTATTCTGCGCCTGATAGGCCAGGCCGAGCAAGGGGAATTTCTTCCGGTCCGGCGCCAGGAACTCCCAGGTCTTGGACTGCGCCCAGTCCAGACGGGGCACCGGCGCACCGGATCGCTCCGGATAGGTCAGCGCGTACTGGATGGGCATGCGCATGTCGGTGGCGCAGACCTGAGCGATCACACTGCCATCATTGTATTCCACCATGGCATGGACTGTGGACTGCGGATGTACCACCACCTCCACTTGTGAGGTGGGGAAGTCAAACAGCCAGCAGGCTTCGATCACCTCAAAGCCCTTGTTCATGAGTGTGGCGCAATCAATGGTGATCCGCGCGCCCATTTTCCAGGTTGGGTGATTGAGGGCTTGTTCCGGCGTGATTTTGGCGAACTCCCCGACCGGCGTGTTGCGGAAAGGGCCGCCGGAGGCGGTCAGGATCAGCTTGGTGACTTCGTCCCGACGGCCGGCCCGCAGGCACTGGTGGGCCCCGTTATGCTCGCTGTCGACCGGGAGAAGGTCCACTCCGTATTCGCGCACGGCGGCCATAATCAGACTGCCGGCGGCGACGAGAGTCTCTTTGTTAGCCAAGCCGATGCGCTTTCGGTGGCGAATTGCCTCGAAAGTCGCCTCCAGGCCCGCGACGCCGACGATGGCCGACATGACAAAGTCAGTCTCCTCGCAGGTGGAAACCTCGGCATAGGCGGCTGACCCGGCGCGGAGATCCGGCACGGCCACGCCAGCGGCCTGCAGTTTGTGGGCAAGTGTTGGGATGTCTTCAGAATGGGCGACGACGGCGACTTGGGGTACGAATTCGCGGATCTGGGCGGCGAGCAGGTCCAGATTTCGCCCGGCGACCAGGGAGAATACCTGGAAACGATCAGGATTGCGCCGGACAACGTCCAGGGTGCTCTGGCCGATGCTTCCGGTTGAACCTAGTATTGTGAGTCGTTGCATGTGCAAACGCCTGCCATCATACCACCGCGCGCCTCTAAATGTCTGATGTGGCAGAACTCTGCTCGATGCGGATTGTTCGGTTGGGGGGGAAGGATTAACCCAGAGGGCGCCAGGGAGGTTAATGCTTCAGGGGTCTTTTGAGGTTAGTCTCGCTTTGGTGGGAGTTGCCTCCCTGGCTTGATTCCAATCTTAGTATACTAAATTGCGGAATGCAAGAACTTTCTACAATTTTTTGTAGGCAGACTTGACCTCGACCCCTGCGATTCGCTCTAACACCTTGATAGTGCTACAGAAATCCTCATCGGCGCAGCCTTCGGCGATCGCAGCGCGGAAGAGTTGCTGGGTTAGGGCGGTGAGCGGTAGCGGGACGTTCAGTTCGTTGGCGGACTCCAGCATGAGGCCGATGTCCTTATGCATCCATCTCACTGAAAAATTGGTACTAAAGTCCCGCCGGAAGACGAAGGGTGCCTTGTAGCTTATGAGGCCGCTCTTGGCTGCCGAGTTTTCCAGGATATCGAGCATCAGGTCCGGGTCCACGCCGGCCTTCGTGGAGAGCACAAGGCCCTCGTTGAAAGCCTGTAAAATATTGGAAAGAATAAGGTTTTGGGTGAGCTTAGCCTGCAGGCCCAAGCCCGCTCCGCCGCAGTAGTAGAAGCGTTTGCCCATCAGCTCAAGCAGCGGTTTCACTTTTTCATAGACGGCCTGATCGCCCCCGATCATGAACGTGAGAGTAGCTCCTTCGGCCCCAGGCCGGGAACCGGTAACTGGAGCGTCCAGGAAGCCGACTCCCTGACCGGCCAGGGTTTCGCCCGCGCGGCGGGCATAGGCCGGAGACACCGTGGAGCAGTCTACGATAACGGTGCCGGCGCGGGCACCCTCGATCAGGCCATCTTCGCCGAGCGTGACCTTGGCGGACATATCGGTGTCGCCGACACAGAGGAAGATGACGTCTGCCTGCGCAGCGACCTCCTTGGGCGTGGCGCAGGCCAGGCCGTTGCCTTGAGCGGCGAGTTCGGTGGCTTTGTCCGCGGTGTGGGACCAGAGCGCGACGCGGTGTCCTGCCGCCAGCAGGTGGCGGGCCATCGAGTAGCCCATGATGCCGAGTCCGAGAAAGCCGAGATTTGCCATGCTAATGAGCACTCCTTTGGGGGAAACCATCATTGTATGCATTGCGGCGCCTGTGCGACAATCGCGGCGGGTTCTCTCCTCATGTCAAAAGCCAGGATACTGATCACCAAACGCGTATATCCGGAGGCGGTTGCGCACCTCCAGCAGAAGTTCGAAGTGGACTACGAAGGTACCGATGCAGGGTTGACCACCTCTCAACTGGTGGCGCGGGCACGCGGTTGCCAGGCGGTAGTGAGCCAGTTGACGGACAAGCTCGACGCGCCGGTGACGGCGCAACTGGAAGGTGTCAAGATCATTGCCAACGTGGCGGTGGGCTACGACAATATCGATGTGCCGGCGGCGACAGCGCGCGGCATCCTCGTGACCAACACGCCCGGAGTGCTGACCGAGACGACGGCGGATTTCGCCTTTACCCTGCTCATGGCGGCGGCGCGGCGGATCCCAGAGGCCCACGCATTCGTGCATTCCGGCCAATGGAAGACTTGGCTGATTGATTTACTGGCCGGTCAGGACATCTACGGGGCCACGCTGGGCATCTTCGGCATGGGGCGGATCGGCGTGGCGGTCGCTCGCCGGGCGCGGGGCTTCAACATGCGCGTTATCTACTGCGACGCGCAGCCGGCGCCGGATGACGTGGCCTCCGAGTTGGGCCTGACCCGCGTATCGAAGGAGGAGTTGTTGCGGACGGCCGATTTCGTCTCCCTGCACGTGCCGCTGACGGCTGCAACGCGTCACCTGATCGGCCCGGCGGAGTTGGCGCTGATGAAGGCGACGGCCATACTGATCAACACGTCGCGCGGCCCGGTAGTGGACGAAGCGGCCTTGGCCGAGGCCCTTAAGCGAAAGCAGATCTGGGCGGCCGGCCTGGATGTGTTTGAGCAGGAGCCCGCCGTCTGCGCCGAGTTGCTGAACCTGCCCAATGCCGTGCTGGCTCCCCACATCGCCAGCGCGAGCGTGGCGACCCGCCGGCGCATGTCGATGATAGCGGCAGAAAACGCGGTAGCGGCGCTTGAGGGCCGCCGGCCGCCGAACCTGCTTAACGGCGAGTTGCTGGTCTAGGAGCCCGTCCGAGCATTCAGAACCTGGCAGGCCGGGATTGAATGGAACCGGGACCTACTGTTGTATGCCGCTCGGCCGTCTCCCGCTTCAATACTCGGACGGGCTTCCAGCTTGGCACGCCCGGTATCGGCTACACTGAAGCCTGAGCGCACGGTAGAAGCTGATTGTTGTCAACCACATGCCGGAGTGGTGAAATGGCAGACACAGCGGACTTAAAATCCGCTGACCCGAAAGGGTCGTGTGGGTTCGAGTCCCACCTTCGGCACCATCAAAATAGACCACTTTGCCAATCGATGACGTCTCGAAAGGCAAGGGGACGGCCCTTTGGGGAACCCCCCGATAAACTCAAAACACTAAACCCTCAAGGTAATTCCCCGGCACAACGAAAGCCTACGTCGCTGCCCCGAAGCGTTGGCACGAGCTCGTAACGGTACCAGACGCGGACGGCCTGTGGATGGTAGCCCCACTCGCCGCCGCACATAACGCGAAAATCACCGCTCGCCGGCCCCTTGGGATCTCCCATTGCTTCCTGCTTATAGCCGTTGTACCAGTCTGCCACCCATTCCCACACGTTCCCAAGCATGTCGTACAGCCCCCATGCATTGGGTTGCTTACCGCGCACCGGATGCAGATCGTTTCCGCTGTTTTCTAGAGACCAGGCGACGGTGTCTAGCGCGCCGTATCGCTGGGGCCGATGGTACTCGCCCGCGCGGCGTACTCCCACTCCGCCTCCGTCGGCAACCACAGGCCACCCCACTGACAGTAGGTCTTCGCTTCGTCCCAGCTCACGTTCACCACCGGCAGATCGGGATTCCCAGCCGAGGTCCGGACTTTCTTGTCTGTCGCCTTTTCGAACCGCAGATAGGCAGACGCAGTTACCTCTGTCTGCCCCAGCCAGAACCCGCGAGTGAGTGTGACGTCATGAGGCGGCTTTTCGTTGGGGTAGCACTCAGTGTCTCCCGGCGAGCAACCCATGGTGAATTTCCCCGGCGGAATCCAGACGTAGGAAAGCCCGTCTTTCGGACTTTCGCGAACTTGGCCGGGCACCGGCGGCATCACTGTAGGTTGCTGAGCCGGGCCAGAGTCCGCCCGCCGATCCTTCGGACTCTTGCTGACTTGGCCGGGCACCGGCGGCATCACAGTGGGTTGCTGAGCCGGGCCAGAGTCGGCCCGCCCGTCCTTCTGGTTCTTGCCGACTTGGCCGGGCACCGGTGTCTCTACTGTGCGGCGCTCGGAAACAGCAATTCGTAAATCTTGCGGCCGGTCGCCGCCTTTGCCGGACAC
>JBBQLF010000038.1:0-14494 GCA_038327695.1 Bryobacterales bacterium | reverse complement strand
CCACAAATGGCACAAGGTGCATTGCCAAAAGATTCTTTCAAAAAAGCAATTGACGACGTTTTGTTGAAGAAATAAAACGTTATTACGCCGCCAATAAATGTTAAATAATACGGGTAGGAATTTGATGTTGGAGGAGTTGCGGGCCCGCCGGCAGGAGCGGGCACCACCGTGCCTGCAGTGTGAACAGGCGGGCAAGCACTACTTTGGCGAGTTGAGAATATTGGAGGTCAAATGGTGAGAAGTCCCATGCGCCGGGCGACGCGGGCGAGGGTCTCAACCGCCCGATCGAGGTGGTCGCGCGTGTGCGCCGCCGACACGATGGTCCGAATGCGCGCCTTGCCTTTCGGCACCGTGGGGAAACCGATGCCGGTGGCCCAGAGCCCCTCTTCAAAGAGCGCGGCGGAGTAGGCGTGGGCCTGCCTGGCCTCGCCGATATGGATGGGTGTGATCGGCGTCTGGCTGGCGCCGATGTCAAACCCGTTAGCGCGGAGGGCGGCCTGGTAGTAGCGGGTGTTGTCCCAGAGACGGTCCACGCGCTCAGGCTCCTCCAGCAGCAGGTCAAAGGCGGCGCTGCAGGCCGCGGTAACCGCCGGTGGATGAGAGGTGGAGAACAGGAAGGGCCGGGCGCGATGGCACAGGTAGTCAATCAGATCCTGGCTACCGCAAACATAGCCGCCGAGTACGCCGATGGCCTTGGAGAGCGTCCCCACCTGGACATGAACGCGGCCGTGCAACTGGAAGTGATCCACGGTCCCGCGGCCATTGCGGCCGAGTACGCCCGAGGAGTGGGCGTCGTCAATCATCATGATGGCGCCGTACTTTTCGGCCGCCTCGACGAGAGCGGGCAGCGGGCCAATATCGCCGTCCATGGAGAACACGCCGTCTGTAATCAGCAATTTGCGGCCCGGGACGCCCTGGAGCCCGTCCATGAGCTCGGAGGCGTGCGCCGCGTCGCGGTGCCGGAAGACGTGGATTTTGGCGCGGGAGAGCCGGCATCCGTCAATGATGGAGGCGTGGTTCAATTCGTCGCTGATGATATGGTCGTCCGGCGTCAGGATGGAACTCACCGTGCCCGCGTTGGCCGTAAAGCCGCTCTGGAACACGACGCAGGCCTCGGTATTCTTGAAGGCGGCAATCTTGCGCTCCAACTCCATGTGGATGGACATGGTGCCCGTGATCGTCCGCACAGCACCGGTACCGGCGCCGAACTTCCGCACGGCCTCCAGCGCCGCCTCCTTCAAGCGAGGGTGGTTGGCGAGGCCAAGGTAGTTGTTGGACGCCAGGTTGATGACTTCACGCCCGTCCACGCGGCTCACGGGCTCGCAGGCGCTTTCCAGTTCACGAAGCCGGAAAAAAGATCCTGAAACGCGAAGTTCGTTTAATTGCTCTGTAAGATAGGAAAGTGGACCCGCGGGCCCAGGTATCGTGGCTGCCATACGCAGCCAGTATACCGGCTATCATTTGAGGTTGAACATGATTCGTAGAACACTGCTCGTCTTCGTGTGCGCAGCCGCCCTCCAGGCGCAGAACAAGGGCCTGACTGCCCTGGATCGCTATGTCGCCAAGCCGGACCCGGCCTACAAGTGGGAGTTGGTCAAGACGATCCCCGGGCAGGGCGTCACCGGCTACGTGCTGGCGATGACGTCCCAGAACTGGCTGACGCCGGCGGAAGTGGACCGCACGGAATGGAAGCACTGGGTGACGGTCTACAAGCCGGACGTGGTGGAAAGCGACATCGCGCTGCTGATGATCACGGGCGGCGCCAACAACAACGCCGCGCCAGACAAGATGGAGCCATTTACGGCGTCGATTGCCGCAAAGACCAAGTCCGTCACGGTGGAACTACGGATGATCCCCAACCAGCCGCTCAGTTTCTACGGGGAGACGCGCAAGCGCACGGAAGACGCCATGATCGCCTTCACCTGGAAGAAGTATCTGGAAACCGGCGACGACCGCTGGCCGGCGCGTCTGCCGATGACCAAGGCCGCGGTGCGCGCCATGGACGCCACGCAGGAGTTCATGGCCAGCGAGGCAGGCGGCCGGCAAAAGGTCGCCCGGTGGGTGGTCACCGGCGGCAGCAAGCGCGGCTGGACCACATGGACGACGGGTATCGTGGACAAGCGCGTCATCGCCATCATGCCGGTGGTGATCGACATGCTCAACATGGAGGCCTCCTTCATCCACCACTGGCGCGTCTATGGATTCTGGGCGCCGGCGGTTGGTGACTACGTGGAGCATGGCGTGATGGAATGGCAGGGTTCCCAGCAATATCACGATTTGATGAGCATCGTGGAGCCCTACCAGTACCGCGACCGGCTGACGATTCCGAAGTACATCGTGAACTCCACCGGCGATCAGTTCTTCGTGGTGGACTCCTCGCAGTTTTACTTCAAGGATCTGGTGGGCGAGAAGTACCTGCGCTATGTGCCGAACACGGACCACGGCGTCACGCGCCGCTCCGATGCGGGGGAGAGCCTGGCCACGTATTACGAGTCGATTGTGAAGGACTGGAAGCGGCCGGAGTTCAAGTGGACGATCTCTAAAGAGGGCATCATCACGGTGGTCTGCAAGGACAAGCCGAGTGCGGTGAAGTTGTGGCAGGCCACCAATCCGGATGCGCGCGACTTCCGGTTGGAGAAGATCGGCCCAGCCTACAAGAGCAGGGATTTGACCGCAGAGAGCGACAATACCTACGTAGTGAAGCTGGGCAAGCCGGAACACGGATTCACGGCGTCCTTCGTGGAACTGACGTTCCCCACGCCCGGCGGCGGCAACTGGAAGTTCACGACGGATATGAAGGTGACGCCGGACGAATACCCCTTCCCGGCTCCGGCGTTCAAGTGGCCCGCCGGCGCGAAGGCGCTGAAAGTGGAATAGTACGGCTTCACACCTCAAGCTGGAGTCATGAAGAAACAAACCTTCGCCGCGGTCCTTCAGGCCGCTGGCTTCACCGCAGACGACATGCGCCGCCTGCACGCCCAGTTCGAACGCCAAGCGCCGGCCGATCACCAGCGCTTCCTGGAGTTCCTGGAAATCCCGGCCTCCGAAATCCGCCAGATTCGCGGCCTCTACCGCTTGTAGCCGATCTTCCGCAGAAAGCCGTGCCGCCACTCGATGTCGGCCGGCCCTTCCACACCCGTCGGGGATGCGCCGTCCACCACGCCCATCACGCCGCGGCCCTGCTCAGTCACCATGAGCACGACCTCCACGGGATTCGCGGTCGCACAGAACAGCCCCACCACCTCCGGCACGTCCTTGATGCGCGACAGCAGATTGATCGGGAACCCCTCGCGCAGGCAGATCACGAACGTGTGCCCGGCGGCCACCAACCCAGCGTTGCGCACGGCCATCGCTTTCAGTTCCTCGTCGTTGCCGTCGGCGCGGATCAGGCACGCGCCCGAAGCCTCGCAGAACGCGATGCCGAATTTCATCTGAGGCACCGTGTTCACGATGGCCTCGTAGATATCCTCCACCGTCTTGATGAAATGGCTCTGCCCCAGAATGACGTTGCCGTTCTCGGGGATCTCCAGGCGCACAGTGATCAGTTCCATGACAACCGAGATTGTAGCGCGTGACGTATGCTGAGATTCATGAAGTTCCTCCTCCTGCTGGCCTTGACCGCCAGCCTGGCGCCGGCCGAAGAGAAGATCGACACGGCCACCAACGATCGCATCCGCCGCGAGGCGAAGGACCATTCGCAGGTGATGAAGACCGTGCACGTCATCACGGACCGGTACGGTGCGCGCCTCACCGGCTCGCCGGCCCATGAAGCGGCCGCCAAGTGGGCCGCCGCCAAGATGACCGAGTGGGGCCTGACCAATGCCAAGCTGGAGCCGTGGGACTTCGGACATCCCGGCTGGTCGGCCGAGCGCGCCTCCGGCTTCCTCCTCACCCCTGCCAAGGATACGCTCACCTTTGAAGTGCTCTCCTGGACCCCTTCCACCAAGGGCACAGCGCGCGCCGCCGCCGTCCAGATTGTGCCGCCGGAGAAGGTGACGGCCGAGGAGCTGAAGAGCTACCTCGCCACGATGAAGGATAAAGTGCGGGGCCGCATCGTGCTGGTGGGCAAGGCCCGCGCGGTGCCTGTGAGTTTCACCGCCAGCAACAAGCGCAGTGACGACGCCGCGCTGAAGCGCCGCTTCGACGCCGCCAATCCGCAGGACTTTGTGCGGCCCGAAGCACCCAAACCCGAGCCGGGCAAGCTGACCGCGCGCCAGATCGACGAGCAGATCGACGCGTTCCTGGTCAGCGCCAAGGCGCTGGTTCGCGTCAACGACGCGGGCCGGGAGCACGGCCAGATCCGCGCCTTCCAGAACCGGACTTACGACGTGGCCAAGGTGGTACCGACTGTGGTGCTCCGCAACGAGGACTTCGGCCGCATCGACCGGCTGTTGAGCGATGGCGAAGCCGTCACGCTGGAGTTCAATATCCGCAACCAAGTCCATCCGCAGGGCAGGATCAGCTACAACGTGGTGGCTGAGATCCCGGGCACGGACAAGGCCGATGAGGTAGTGATTCTCGGCGGCCATCTCGACTCCTGGCACGCGGCGACAGGCGCCACCGACAACGCCATCGGCGCGTCGGTAATGATGGAGGCGGCGCGGATCCTGCAAGCCCTCCAGCTCAAGCCGCGGCGCACCATTCGCGTGGCCCTGTGGAGCGCCGAGGAGCAGGGCCTGCTCGGCTCCAAGGCCTATGTGAAACAGCACTACGGCACGTTTGAGAACCCCCTGCCGGAGTACGCCAAGCTGGCCGCGTATTTGAATGACGATACCGGCACAGGACGCATCCGCGGCGCGTCCGTCTTCGGTCCGCCAGAGGCAGGCACAGTGCTCCGCGAGGCACTGGCGCCGTTCGCCGATCTGGCCGTCGCCGGCGCCTCCTCCACCAAAACCCGCCGCGAAGGCGGCAGCGATCACACCAGCTTCTCCGTCACCGGCCTGCCCGGCGTGGGCCTGTCCACAGACATGATCGAGTACATGACGCACACCTGGCACACCAACCTCGATACGTACGAGCGCATCATTCCCGAAGACGCGATCCAGGCCTCCACCGTGGTGGCCGCGCTCGCCTGGCACCTGGCCAATCGCGACCAAATGGTCCCGCGCTTCACCAAAGAGACGATGCCCGCGCCGCCCCCGCCACCCAAGCCATGAACGCCACTATTCTGCTCGCCCATCTGGCCACGCTGCCCCACGGCCGCGCCAATCTCAAGCAACTGATGCGCGAACTCGGCCTGAAAGGCGAGCAGCGCGGCGAGCTGGAAGAAACGTTGGATCAGCTCACCGCCAAGGGCCAGGTGATCGAACTGCGCAACGGCCACTTCGTGCTGCCCAGCCACACGCAGGAATACGTCACCGGCCGTCTCAACATGCACCGCGATGGCTACGGCTTCGTCATCCCCGACGCGCCGCCGCCCGGCATGAAGGGCGATCTCTTCATCCCGCCCAACTCGTCGTCCCACGCCATGCACGGCGATCGCGTGCTGGCCCGCGTCACGCGCGTGGCCGGCGATCAGCGCGCGGAGGGCGAGGTGATCCGCATCCTGAACCGCGCCCATCCCACGGTGGTGGGCGAGTTCCACGCCGGACGCCGCCACAACTACATCGTTCCGCATGACACGCGGATTCAGCACGGCATCATCATCCCGGAGGGCATGGAACTGCCGCCGGCGGGCCTCAATCCGGATCGCATCGGCGCTGCGCCCACCACGGCGCGGACGCCGGAAGAGCTGGACGGCCAGATCGTCAACGTCGAGATCATCGAGTTCCCAGAAAGCCCTGATGACGCCGCCATCGCACGCGTGATTGAGATCCTCGGCCACCCGGACGATTTCGGAGTGGATGTCGAGATCACCATTCGCAAGCACCATCTGCCCAACCGCTTCCCGGCCGAGGTACTGGAGCAGGCCCAGGCGGTGCCGGCCACCATCGCCGCCGCCGAACTGGAGCACCGCCGCGACTTCCGCGGTATGGACATCGTCACCATCGACGGCGAGACCGCGCGCGACTTCGACGACGCCGTGTGGGTGGACCGCCTGCCCAACGGCAACTACGCGCTGCACGTCCACATCGCCGACGTCAGCCACTACGTGCGCCCCGGCACGCCCATCGATATCGAGGCCCTCACGCGCGGCACCAGCGTCTACTTCCCGGACCGCGCCGTGCCCATGCTCCCGCTGGAGCTATCCACGGAGATCTGCTCGCTGAAGCCCGGCGTTGATCGCCTGTGTATGTCCGCCCTGCTGGAGATCGATCATCAGGGCGACATCGTCAGCCAGGAGTTCTGCCGCGGCATCATCCGCAGCGTCGAGCGGATGACCTACACCAACGTCCATCTACTGCTGGAGGGCGACCCCGCGCAGCGCGAGCGCTACGCCCGCCTGGTCCCCCGCTTCGAGCTGATGGCCGAGCTGGCCAAGCTCCTCAGCAAGCGCCGCATGAAGCGCGGCTCCATCGACTTCGATCTGCCCGAGCCGCTGATCCTGTTCGACACCGCCGGCGCCATGACCGGCATCGCACGCACGCCGCGCACCGTCGCCAACCGGCTGATCGAGGAGTTCATGCTGGCCGCCAACGAGGCCGTTTCGCGGCACCTGGAAGAGCATCTCCCGGAGTCCATCTTCCGCGTACACGAGGTGCCGGACCCGACGCGCGTGATGGAATTTGAAGAGACCGCCGCCCGCTTCGGCTTCTCGCTCGGCATCCCGGCCATGCCCGTGAAGCGGTTCAACATGACGGCGCGGCGGCGCGACGGCCGCAAGATCCAGACCACCATCGAGCGCGCCGACGAGGGCTTCCGCGTCACCAGCAAGATGTACCAGCGCCTCGTCGAGAAGATCGAGGGCAAGCCCGAGGAACGCATCCTCAGCTACCTGATGCTGCGCTCACTCAAGCAGGCCCGCTACTCCACCAAGAACGTGGGCCACTTCGCGCTGGCGGCCGATTCCTACACACACTTCACGTCGCCCATTCGCCGCTACCCGGATCTGATCGTTCACCGCTTGCTTGGCAGCCTGCTGGACCACGATCCGCTCACGATACCCGATCTGCACGTCATCGCTGACATGTGCTCCGACACCGAGCGCCGCGCGGCCGAGGCGGAGCGCGAACTGCTGGAGTGGAAGAAGGTGAAGTTCATGATCGACCGGGTGGGCGAGGACTTCCCCGCCCTGATCATCTCCACCGCCAAGTTTGGCTTCTTCGTGGAGCTGGACAATCTCTTCGTCGAGGGCCTGGTGCTGATGGACACGCTGCCCGGCGAGCGCTGGATGTTCCAGGAAAACACACGGCGGATCGTGGCCGAGCGCTCGCGGCGCGAGCTGAAGATCGGCGACAAGGTGCAGGTGCGGCTGGACCGCGTGGACGGCGTGGAGAAGCGCCTGCTGTTTTCGCCGATGCTGCCCGGCGCGCCGAAGGGCGTCCGCCCCAAGTTCCGGCGCTGACTTCGGTGTATGATGGCCACTGGCCGGAGACCTTTATGATGCGCAAAATCCAGTGGTCCGCGACTCTGATTCTGGGGGCAGCAACAATCATCGCACCCCACGCCGCCTACGCCCAGGCGGCCGAGAAGGCGATTCATCCGAACGTGAAGCTGTTTCTGCCGTACAAGGAGTATTCCCAGGCGGAAAACCAGCGAATCCTGAGCCTGTTCGCCGATCTCCGCGTCTCCGACGTGTCGGACGGCATGGACGTGGTGGGGTTGGCCGGCGTCGGGATCGTGAACCCCGAGATCAAGGCCCTCTGGAAAGATACGGCTGAGTTCACACACCGCATCGTGGGCATCGCCGTCACCGCCCGCTACGTGCCCACCAACCGGCGGGAGCCGAAGATGGACCCCAAGACGATCGGCCGCTGGTACAACGAGATCACCAGCGAGGCGTTCACACCTCTGCTGTTCCCGGGCGCCGCGCTGGTCATCGACGCGACCGACGACGGGGAGTCCCGGACCATCGGCTCCAACAACATCATGGGCTGGCAGCGCCGGGGCATGGTGGGTGTATTGACCAGCGGCGGCCTGGCCGACAGCGATGAGATCATCGCCGAAAAGGTCCCGGCCTACTACCGGCGGCTCGCGCGCGGCATCCGGCCGGGCCGGAACGAACTGGAATCCGTGAACCGCCCGGTGACCTTTGGCGGCGTGCTGGTGCGCCCGGGAGACGTGATCATCGCCGATGGCGACGGGGTGGTCGTCGTGCCCCGCGAGCGGGCCGAGGAAGTGGCCAAGGAATCCATGCAGTTCCTCGATCAGATCGCGCTGGAGCGCCTCAAGAAGAAACAGGCCAACGCGCCGAAACGGTAGGCGGGCCGAAAGCCACGGTCACTCCACATCCACGCGCCGCGCCAGGGCCTTCAGCCCATCCATGTCAAACTGCGCGAGCAGGCCGAAGCAGAACAGCTCCGGCACCTGGATGACGCTCAGATTGTTCTCAATGGCCTCACGCAGCGAGCGCATGGGCCGGACCAGCGTCACGGCGCCGATGGCGTCGCTCTCCACGGCCGCCGCCACCAGGGCTACGACGCTGGTCCGGGGCCCGTGGGCCGCCACGCGAACCGCGCCGTGCCGCGCCCGCAGCCACCGCGCCACAGCCGCCACCTGGCCAGCCTCAATGCCCAACGGCCGCTCGCCCACGGTTGCCGCCAGCAGCGCAAACAGGTAGTCCCGTTTGGCCATCCCGCACTCGCCGAAATAGAACGGGTCCATTGCCACTACGCGATGCCTGGCCTGCAGCAGCCGCTGCACCTCAGCGCTCAGCGCGGCCCTGCCGGCATCGCCAATCACAAGTACAGTATCTACCGGCGCATCGGGTTCCAGCTCCACCGCCGGCACCGTCCAGATCCCGTTCATCGCCAGGCGCCAGTGCGTGATTCGCACGCCCTCGCTGGCCTGCTGCGCGATCTGCGTGGCCTCGGCCCGGTACTCCGGCCAACGCGTCAGCGTGCGCAACTCGGCCCGCCCAGCGCCTGCAACGGGCATTCCCTGGCTCAGTTTCAGCGCCAGCGTCTGGAAGGTTTCGTTGGGCTCCGGCAGCGGCACCCGCAGCTCGGCCGGGGTCCGAAGATCTTCCGTCGCGGGCGCCTCTTCGATCGCGAACTGCCCGCCAAAGAAGTACTCGCCCACCATGCGGTACAGCGCCTGGCGATTGTCCAGGCCGTAGTTGTGCCCGGCGTCGAAGTTGACGTGATAGCGCAGCCGCGCGCCTGCGCCCAGCATCTCGTACACGGGCTTGGCAGCCACCAGAAGCGGGCTCAACGCGTAGTCGGCGCGGAAGCAGCAGTTGTCGAAAGCATTGTGGACCAGCAACGCCGGCCGTGGCGCCAGCAGCGCCGTCAGATGCGTGTAGTCCGCCAGTTGGCCCAGGTCCGCGGGCGTCTGTTCGGAGTCGCCCAAGTCCGTGTCCGGAAACTGGGCGCGCGTGACGAAGCTGGAATAGCCCGCCACCGGCACCACCAGCTTGATGCGCGTGTCCAGCGCGCTGAGCAGAATGGTGTGCCAACCGCCGCCGGAGAGCCCGGTGGCCGCGATCCGTTCCGGATCCACGTTGGCGTGCTGGATGGCAATGTCCACCAGGCGCTGCATGGCCAGGAAGAACGGCGCCAGCCCGCTGGTGCCCGTCAGGTCGAGCTGGTTCATGCGGTCGTGCTGGAACCCCGCCGCCGCCATCTGGCCTTTGCCGAACCACTCGTAGTTGAGGGCGATGACGCCGTGGCGCGCCAGGTGAATACAGCGTTCCTGGATGTAGCTGTTGGCGATTCCGTCGCCTTCGTGGCCGTTCAGGTTGATCACCGCCGGCACACGCCCGCTCAGTTGCTCCGGCTCATAGGCCAGACCCGCCAGCCACATGCCCGGCACCGCTTCATAGCGGAACTTACGGATGCGGTAGCCGCGCCCGGGTAGCGTATCCAGCCATTCCACCTTCGTGGGCAGGCGCCGCCAGCGGGCGGCCTCGCCGCGGAACACCACCTCACTCAGGATCCGTTCGCGCAGTTGGGCCGCGTAGGCCTCCCACTGCCCAGGCTCTCCAACCGGCGGCATGGCCCGCACCTTGGAGGCGAAGTAGACTTGCGACTCCACCATCGTCTGCCGCGCCGCCAGCACCGGCTTTGCGAGTTGTGCCTCCAGCCAGTCCGCCCCGCGCGCCAGCGCACCACAGCCGATCAACAGCAGACAGGCCTGCCTCACCATGCTGGTCACCCCTTTGCGATCAACCCGATCAACGCCTCAATGGCAGCAATACCGAGCCGCGCCAACTCCTCATCGGTGTCCTCGTCGAGGCCACTGACAGCCACGGCGCCCACGACGGCTCCGGAGTGGAACACCGGCACGCCGCCCGCCCAGCCCAGCATCTTGGGGTCGCCCCAGTAGGCCACGTCGAAACCGTGCTCGGGTGAGCGGACGTTGCGCCCGATCTCGCGAGTGGTGATGCGTTCTCTGGCGGCGGCGTACACTTTGTTGGTCGCCACCGTGATGGAGGGCAGCGGCGCGCCGTCCATGCGCTCAAAGGCAAGCAGGTCTCCGCGCGAATCGCCTACCGCCAGCACGGCTTTCAAACCGCGCCGGTCCAGCTCGGTTCTCATGGCATCCATCGCGGCGCGGGCCTCGGCCAGGCTCAGGTCAAATCTGTGGTTCATATGCCCTCAGATTCTGTCATGGCCGGGCCGTCCGCTTCAATGCCGGTCCTGAATCAGGGAGATGATCGTCTGCGAAACCTCTGCGATGGGGCGGGTGCCGATCACCGTCCAGATGTCCGCCTGCGGATAGTACTGCCGGATCAGGTCCATCTCTTTGTGATAGCGCGCCAGGTCTTTCTCCAGCGCCTCTGGCTTAGCTTTGCCAGCCAGACGCTGGCGGACCACATCGTCGGGCACATCGAGTTGGAGCACGATGGGCGACGGCAGTTTCATCTCCTTCACCAGCACACCCAGAAAGCCGGCCTGTTGCCGCGAGGCCGGGTAGCCGTCGAGGATGAAGCCGCGCGTCACGTCCAGCGCCTTCAGCTTGGCCCGCAGCGCATCGTTCGTCATGGCGGCATCGCCGGTCACCACCGGCACCTTGTACCGCCGGGCGAGCCGGTCCGCCTGTGTCGTCTTGCCGCTGCCGGGCGGGCCGATCAATACCATCACCAATCCGTTGCCAGCCTCCTGGGCGGGCATGCCAATGGTCGCGATCAGAATGAGAAGCAAAAGACGCAGCATCCGGCACTCCTGCGGCCATTATATGAGAGAAACCTCAGAACCCAGTATAGGGTGCTTAACCGTTTTGGAGATTTCCCGTGTTTAAGCGCGGGATTCAGCTACTTTCAGAGCCACGAGCGTCAGCGAGCGTTGCCGCTCCCCAAAACGGTTAAGCACTTGCGCTCCCTCACGGTCGCGCCTCGGTTACGGGCGCGTTTTCATCGGATTTGGCGGCCCGCAGGGCCATACGGGACTCCCGCACGGTCGCGCCTCGGTTGCGAGCCGCGCGCGTCAGCAAGCGGTGTCCTCGCAATGCACTCCTTCACGCGGTCACGGCACTAGACCGCGCTGAAGCCGGCGGCACTCCGCCGCACCCGGCCATTGGCCGCCAGATGCTCCAGAATCAGGTAGACGCTTTCCGGCTCCTCGGACTCGGCGGCCAGGGCGATCTGCTCTACCGTGGCGGGCGTGGTGGTCAGCACCGCCATGATGTTCTTCTGAAGCCCGAGCACGTCTTCGGCCGCCAGCTTGCCTGCCTGCACGCCGGGCTGGTGGTAGGCATTGATGTGGATCAACGACGCATAGAGACCCACGGCCCGCTCAAACAGCGCGATCAGTCCACCCACCCTGGCCGCATCCACCCTCGGAATTGTGATGGTCATCGACTCGCGATCATTGCCGTGCAATGCCAACCGCGTGCCCAGCAGGAAGCCGTCCAGGTAGTCGCCCGCGCGGACGCCCGGCTCCAGCTCCAGCGGGTCGCCGCCATCTTCCAGCACGCGCAGGAAGGTGACGAAGAAGTTGTTGACGCCATCCCGCAGCTGCTGGACATAGGCATGCTGGTCAGTGGAGCCCTTGTTGCCATACACGGCGATACCCTGATCCACGCGCTTGCCGTCCAGATCCTCCCGCTTGCCGAGGGACTCCATGACGAGCTGCTGCAGGTACCGGCTGAACAGCAACAGGCGGTCCTTGTAAGGCAACACCACCATGTCCTTCAGACCCTTGCCGCCCGTGGCATGGTGCCACATCAGCGCCAGCAGCGCCGCCGGGTTTTCCCGCGTCTTCCTGGAGCGCGTTTGCGCGTCACAGGCCGAAGCCCCGGCGATCAGGCCCGCAATGTCGAGCCCCTGCAGCGCAGCCACCAGCAGGCCAACGGCGGAGAGTTCGCTGGTGCGCCCGCCCACCCAATCGAACATCGGGAACTTGGCCCGCCAGTTGTGCGAGTAGTCGTCCAGCTTGGAATTCGCCATGGTGATGGCCACCGCCCGCGACGCGAAATCGACGCCAGCCCGCGCATAGGCAGCCTCAGCCAGCTTCATCCCGTTGTACGTCTCCGGCGTGCCGCCGGACTTCGATACCACCAACACCAGCGTCTGCGCCAGCCGCCCTTTCAGCGAAGCGAGCGTACGCTCAATGCCATCCGGATCCGTGTTGTCGAAGAAATGCACGCGCATCTTGTCGGTGGCCGGGTGCCCCAGCGCGTCGGCCACAAACATCGGTCCCAGCGCCGAGCCGCCAATGCCGATGGACAAAACGCCGGTGAACTGGCCGCCGGCATGGATGGCGGCCGCGAACTCCTGGATCCGCGCCAGGCACGTTTCAATTTCGGCACGGATCTCGGCTGTGGGCGCCAGCGCCGGCGTGCGCAGCCAGTAGTGGCCCACCATGCGCTTCTCATCGCGGTTGGCAATGGCGCCTCCTTCCAGCCCCTCCATATCGGCCAGCGCCCGTTGCATGTCCGCCTCCATCGAGGCCAGCCACGAATCGTCAAAGTTCATTCGACTGATATCCAGCGTGAGCCCCAGCTCGGCAACGGCACTGAGATAGTTCTGGTAGCGGGTCCAATGTAGGGGGGAATTCATAACCAGTTAACAGGATATCGCTACAGTAGTGGACATGAGCGAAACGGCCCTCTTTCAACCCTTTCAGACGCGCGGCGTCACCCTGCCAAACCGGATTGTCATGTCGCCGATGTGCCAGTATTCGGCCATCGACGGATTCGTGAACGACTGGCACCTGGTCCACCTGGGCGCGCGCGCCGCCGGTGGCGTGGGCCTGGTGATCGTCGAAGCAACGGCCGTGGAGCCGCGCGGCCGCATCACCCCGGGCTGCACCGGCTTGTGGTCTGACGAGCACGTCCCTGGCCTGCGCCGCATTGTAAAATACATTCACTCCCAGGGCGCCAAGGCCGGCATTCAGATCGGCCACGCCGGCCGCAAAGCCAGTTGTGCGATCCCGTTGCAGGGCGGCCAGTACCTCACGGAAGGCGCCTGGCAGACCGTCGCTCCCTCGCCCATCCCTTTCCGGGCCGGCGAACCCACCCCGCACGAGCTCACGCGCGCCGAAATCGCGGACACCCTCCTGCTCTTCGTCGCAGCCGCCCGCCGGGCCCTCGCCGCCGGCTTCGATCTGATCGAGATTCACGGCGCCCACGGTTATCTGCTCAGCGAGTTTCTCTCGCCCATCGTCAATCAGCGCGACGACGAGTATGGCGGCCCCTTTGAAAACCGCGTCCGCCTGGCGCTGGAGACCGCCGACGCCGTTCGCTCCGTCTGGCCCGCCGAATTGCCGCTCTGGTTCCGAGTCTCGGCGACGGACTGGATACCCGGCGGCTGGGATGGGGATGACACGGTCGGCCTCGCCCAGTTGCTCGGCGATCATGGCGTGGACTTGGTGGATTGTTCCTCCGGCGCCGTCACAGCCGACGCCAAGATCCCCTTCGCGCCCGGCTTTCAGGTCCCCTTTGCTGAGCGAGTGAAGCACGAAACGGAGCTGGCCAGCGGCGCGGTGGGCGGCATTCGCGAAGCCGCGGCGGCCGAGGCCATCATAGCCGGAGGCCGCGCCGACGTCGTCCTGCTGGGGCGCGAATTGCTCCGCAATCCCTATTGGGCCATTGGCGCCGCGCAACAGCTCGGCGTGAAGCCGCAGTGGCCCCCGCAGTACGTCTGGGCGGTCTAACCCGGACCGGGCAACGCTCATCCCGCTCCTCAGCTGGCGCACGCCTGCATCTATTCAGACCTGATTCTCCGTCTTGAATCTGATAAATATAGTTACGTCCGCTGAATCCAGGAACGGTCCTCTATGCCTTACCGGCTCGGCCCCAAGCTCATCCTCTCACTCACCATCCTGATCGTTCTCATCAGCACAGCCACGGCCTACTTCAACCTTCGTGAGCAGAAACAACGCCTGGTGGAGACGATGGTCCTGGGCGCGGACCAGCTCTCGCGCGGCATCACCAGCGCCACCTGGCACGCCATGCTCGCCGACAAGCGCGACGCCGCCTACGAAATCATGCAGGTGATCGCCCACAAGCAAGG
>JBBQLF010000037.1:0-14654 GCA_038327695.1 Bryobacterales bacterium | reverse complement strand
GGCCCCGGCAACATCTACGTCGCCGCCGCCAAAAAGCTCCTCGCCGGCGAGGTCGGCATCGATTTCGTCGCCGGCCCCACCGAGATCCTCATCATCTGCGACGAAGGCAACCCCGCCTGGCTCGCCGCCGACATGCTCGCGCAAGCCGAACACGACACCGACGCCAGCGCCGTCCTCCTCACCACCTCGCGCGCCCTCGCCACCGCCGTCGCCGCCGAAGTCGAACGCCAGCTCGCCACTCTGCCCACCGCCCCCACCGCCCGCGTGGCTATCGACAAAAACTCCGCCATCATCATCGTCCGCGACGCCGGCGAAGCCGTCGATCTCTCCAACCGCTTTGCCCCTGAGCATCTCTCCCTCCACGATCCATCCCTCCTGCCCGGCATCCTCCACGCCGGCAGCGTCTTCCTCGGCCCCACCAGCCCCGAAGCCGCGGGCGATTACGCCTCCGGCCCCAATCACGTCCTGCCCACCTCCGGCGCGGCCCGCCTGCGCGGCGGCCTCTCCGCCGCCGACTACGTCAAGGTCATCTCCGTCCAGCAGCTCTCCTCGCAAGCGCTGCAAAAGCTCACGCCCGCCATCACCACCCTCGCCCGCGCTGAGGGCCTCGAAGCACACGCCCGCTCCGTGGAGATCCGCAATGCCTAAGCCTCGCCCCGCCGTCGTCAAGATGGCCCCGTACGCCCCGCCAGCTTCCGGCCGTGAAGGCAAGCTGCGCCTGGACTTCAACGAAAACACCGTCGGCTGCTCACCCCGCGTCACCGCACTGCTCCGCCAGAAACTCACCGAGGAGCAGCTCACCGTCTACCCCGAATACGAAGCTACCCGCCGCGCCCTCGCCGATTATTTCCAACTCCCCGAATCCCAGTTCCTCCTCACCAACGGCACTGACGAAGCCATCCAGGTCCTCATCAACACCTACGTCGACAACCACGACGACGTCATCGTCCTCCACCCCTCCTACGCCATGTACAAGTTCTACGCCGAGCTTGCCGGCGCAGCGGTCCGCGAAATCAGCTACCGCAAGCAAGACCTCGCCTTCCCCATGCGCGAGCTCCTGGCCAAAATCAGGCCCAAGACCAAGGCCATCCTCATCGCCAATCCCAACAACCCCACCGGCACCGCCATCGGCATCGGTGACATCGTGCGCATCCTGGAAGCCGCGCCCAATGCCGCCGTCCTCATCGACGAAGCCTACTTCGAGTTCTACGGCGTCACCGCCCTGCGCCTCATCGACACCTACCCGAATCTGTTCGTCAGCCGCACGTTCTCCAAGGCCTTCGGCATGGCCGCCCTCCGCGCCGGCTGTCTCTTCTCCCAGGCCGCCAACGTCAAATACATGCACAAAGCCCAGTCGCCCTACAGCGTAAATCTCCTCGCCGCCATCGCCGTGCGCGCCGCCGTCGAAGACCGCGCCTACGTCGATCAATACGCCGCCGATTCCGTCGCCGCCCGCGAGCTCCTCTATCAGGGCTTCACCAAACGCGGCATCCCCCACTACCCCTCGCAAGCCAACTTCGTCCTCTTCCAAGCCGGCAAGCGATCCATCGAGATTCGAGACGCCCTGCGCGCCCGCGGCGTCCTCGTCCGCGACCGCAGCTACGAACTCCCCGGCACTGTCCGCGTCACCGCCGGCACGCCCGCTCAGGCCGCCCGCTTCTTCGCCGCGCTCGACGCGGCGCTGGATCTGGATCTGGATCTGGATCTGGATCTGGATCTGGATCTGGATCTGGATCTGGATCTGGATCTGGATCTGGATCTGGATAAGGTGCGGCAGTGAGCAAACCCATCATCGTGTTCGATATGGATGGCGTCCTCGCCGAGGTCACTGAGTCCTACCGCGAAACCATCATCCAGACCGTGCGTCACTTCACCGGCCGCACCATTGATCGCGACGTGATTCAGGACTACAAAAACCAGGGCGGCTGGAACAATGACTGGCGCCTCTCCCAGCGGATCTGTGCCGATCTCGGCGCGCCCGTCGAATACGCCGCCGTCATCGAGAAATTCAACCGCCTGTTTTTCGGCGGCAACTACGACGGCCTCATCACGCGCGAGGTCTGGGTGCCGCGCGCTGGCCTGCTGGAACGTCTCGCCCGCAGTTTCGATCTCGCCATCTTCACCGGCCGCCCGCTCGAAGACACCGGCGTCACCCTGCGCCGCAACGCCGCCGCCATCCCCTTCGATCCCATCATCACCATGGAGTCCGTCAGCGAGCCCAAGCCCTCTCCGCAGGGCCTTCGCATGATCCGCGAACTCCGACCCATCACCCCGCTCTACTACGTCGGAGACACGGTGGACGACGCCCGCAGCGCCCGTGCCGCCGGTGTCCCCTTCATCGGCATAGCGGCGCTGGCCAATCCCCTCCACGAGGAGATCGCTTCTCTCCTGAAGGCCGAAGGCGCCATCGCCGTCCTCGATAACGTCAACGAACTGGAAGGAGTCCTCCCCTCATGAGAACGGCCCACATTGACCGCGTCACCAAGGAGACTCAGATTCGCGCCACGCTCAAGCTCGAGGGCAAAGGCCGCTACGAGATCTCCACCGGCGTCCGCTTCCTTGACCACATGCTGGAACTCTTCGCCAAGCACGGCGGCTTCGATCTGGCCCTCATCGCCCGTGGCGATCTCGACGTCGACCAGCACCACACCGTCGAAGATGTGGGCATCGTCCTCGGCCAGCTCTTCGCCCAGGCCCTCGGGGACCGCATGGGCATCAACCGCGCCGGCTACTTCATCCTGCCCATGGATGAGACCCTCGCCGTCGTCGCCGTCGATCTCGGCGGCCGCCCCTACCTCGCCTACGAGGACAGGGTGAAAACCCGCCTCGTCGGCGACCTCCAGTCGGAACTGCTCGAGGACTTCTTCGGCGGCTTCACCGCCCACGCCGGCGCCAACCTCCACGTCAAGATCATCAGCGGCCGCTCCAATCACCACAAGGTGGAAGGCATCTTCAAATGTTGGGCCCGCGCCATGAAGTTCGCCTGTTCCAAGGACGCGCGCCTCAAAGATCAGCTCCCGTCCACCAAGGGCCTTCTATGATCACGGTCGTCAACTACGGCGCCGGCAACCTCCGCTCAGTCGAGAATACGCTCGCCGAGATCGGCGCCTCTTATCGCATTACGCAGTCCGCCGCTGACGTCGACTCGGCCGCCAAGCTCATCCTCCCCGGCGTCGGCCACTTCGGCCAGATGCTCCGTGCTCTGGACGATCTGGGCCTCCGGGCGTCGCTCGTCGGCAAGGCGCGCTCCGGCGCGCCCTTCCTCGGCATCTGCCTCGGCCTCCAGGCCATGTTCGAATCCAGCGAGGAAGCTCCGGAACAAGAAGGCCTCGGATTGTTTCCGGGCAGTGTGGACCGTTTCCCGCTCGACGCCCGCTGCCCCCACATGGGCTGGAACGAGATCGTGCCCCGCGAAGGGGCCCGCCTGCTCCGCGGCATCGGCCCCAAACCCTACGTCTACTTCGCCCACAGCTACTACTGCCCCGTCATCGCCGCCACCGCCGCTACCTGCCACTACACCCGCCCCTTCACGGCAGTACTCGAAAGCGGCAATGTCTTTGGCGTCCAGTTTCACCCCGAGAAATCCGGCCCCCTCGGACTCACAATCATAAAGAACTTTGTGGAGCTCCAGTGCACACCCTGACGAGCTGGCCCGCCCCGCCTCCGCGCGTAGTCGCCCAGCATCCGCAAGCAGCCGCCCCGCACCGGCACGCAGCCGCTCCGCCTCCACACGCAGCCGCTCCGCCTCCACACGCAGCCGCCCCGCATCCGCACGCAGCCGCCCCGCACCCGCACGGAACAGAGCCGCGACCGTCAGGGAGCGGTAACCCCAAAACTCCACCCGGGAAACCCTAACCATGCTCGCCAAACGCATCATCCCCTGCCTCGACGTCACCGGCGGCCGTGTCGTCAAAGGCATCAACTTCGCCGGCTTGCGCGATGCCGGCGATCCAGTCGAACTGGCCGCCCGCTACAACGACCAGGGCGCCGACGAACTCGTTTTCCTCGACATCACCGCCTCCAGTGACAACCGCGACACCATGGTCGACGTCGTCGCCCGCACCGCCCGCCAGGTCTTCATCCCGCTCACCGTCGGCGGTGGCATTCGCGTCGTCGAAGACGCCCGCCGCATCATCCACTCCGGCGCCGACAAAGTCAGCATCAACACCGCCGCCGTCCACCGCCCCGCGCTCATCACAGAGGTCAGCCAGGAGTTCGGCGCGCAGGCCTGCGTCCTCGCCATTGACGCCAAACGCAACGCCAAAGGCGGCTGGAACGTCTTCACCAAGGGAGGCCGAGTGGACGAAGGCATCGACGCCGTCGAGTGGGCCGCCCGAGGTGAACTCCTCGGCGCCGGCGAAATCCTGCTCACTTCCATGGACGCCGACGGCGTCCAGACCGGCTTCGACTGCGCCCTCACCAGAGCCGTCTCCCGGGCGACGAAGATCCCCGTCATCGCCTCCGGCGGCGGCGGCCTACCCGAGCACTTTATCGAAGTGCTCACCACCGGTGAAGCCGACGCGGCCCTGGCCGCATCCATCTTCCACTACGGCACCTACACCGTCGATCAACTGAAAGCCGAACTGGAAAGAGCCGGCGTGCCGGTGAGGAGAACCGCTTGATCATTCCGTGCATCGATCTCCAGGGCGGCAAAGTCGTCCAACTCGTCCAAGGCCGCGAGAAGGCGCTCGAAGGCGCCCCGCCGTTGGAGATGCTCGCGCGCTTCGCCGCCTTCCCCGAAATTCAGGTCATCGATCTCGACGCCGCCATGGGCAAGGGCGAAAACGATGCCATCGTCGAAACGCTCACCGCCAAGGCCCGCTGTCGCGTCGGCGGTGGCGTGCGCACCCCCGCCCGCGCGGCCACCCTGCGCGCCTGCGGAGCGGACAAGGTCATCGTCGGGACCTCCGCCTTCACCGCCGCCGGCGTCAATCATGCGCTCCTCACAACCATCGCGGCAGCGGTCACGCCCGAACGCATCATGATCGCTATCGACACCAAGGCCGGCCGCATCACCGTCAAGGGCTGGACCGAATCCTTCAATCTCGCCGCCGAAGACGTCATCGCCGCACTCGAGCCCTACTGCGGCGGCTACCTCGCCACCTACGTCGATAAAGAGGGCATGATGCAGGGCACGGACCTCGCGTGGTTCGCCCGCCTCCGCGCCGCCACGCCCAAGCCCATCACCGCCGCCGGCGGCATCACCACTCTGGAAGACATCCGCGCGCTCACCGCCATGGACATAGACTGCGCCCTCGGCATGGCCATCTACACCGGCCGGCTCGATCTCGCCGAACTCGCTACACTGAACGCCAGATGAAGCTCCGCGCCTGCGTCGTCGACACCGAAACCACCGGCTTCAGCCACTCCGCTGACGACCTCATCGAGCTCGGCCTCATCCTTTTTGAGTTCGACGCCACCACCGGCGGCGCCATAGCAGTCATCGAGGAATACAGCGGCCTGCAAGACCCCGGCCGCGACATTCCCCTGGGCGCCACGCAGGCCCATGGCATGACCTGGGACGACGTACGCGGCCATTCGCTCGACCACAACCAGGTGCGCGCCATCCTGGCTCGCGCCTCGCTCCTCGTCGCCCACAACGCCCGCTTCGATCGCGGCTTCGTCGCCAAGCTCTACCCCGAAGTCACGCGCAGCGAGTGGCGCTGCTCCATGGACGGCATCCCCTGGCGCAGCAGAGGATTCAGCTCGAAAGGCCTCCAGGAACTTCTCAGAAATCACGGCATGCCTGCGGAGACGGCCCACCGCGCCCTCGACGACGCACGCAACACCCTGCGCCTGCTGTCACATTGCCAATATGGTGGCCGCACCTATCTCGCGGACCTCCTCCAACTGAAGCGCTAACCATGCGTACCGCCGCCGCTCTTGTAGTGCTGACCTGCGCCGCCTCGGCGCAATTCAAAAGCACCGTGCCGCTGGTAGTCGCGCCCACCACGATCACCGATGCCAAAGGACGCTACGTCGATGGGCTCAACCCCGAAGACCTGATCCTCTACGACAACAATGTGCCGCAGACCATCCACATGGATTGGATGATGTACCCCATCTCCCTGGTGGTCGCGGTGCAGACCAGTGCCAACTCTGGCGCAGTGATCGACAAGCTCGGCGGCAGCGGCATTCTCTTCACGCAACTCCTCGCCGCCGATGCCGGCGAAACGGCCGTCATTTCGTTCAGTGACACCGTCAAGGTCCACCAGGAGTTCACCGCCAACCCGGATGAGGCAACTCACTCGTTGCGCATGTTGCGCAAGGAAGGTGGCGGCGCACACATGCTGGATGCGCTGCGCCAGGCCCTCCTCATGCTGGAGCAGCGCCCCCCGGGACGCCGGCGGATCATCCTCATGATTGCCGAGCGGCGTGATCGCGCCAGTGAGGCGAAGCTCCCGGAAGTAATGGAGCGAGTGGAGCGTCTCAATGCCTCAGTCTACTGGCTCACATTCTCGCCCTTCCTGCAGCCGTTCACAGTGAAGCCCAAAACCGCCGAGGATCTGAAACCGGAGGCCGAGCGGATCAAATATCAAAGGTGCCCGACGTGCCCTGCGCCCGATGAGACCGCCGTTCCGCCGGACCTGGGACCGGGCGGCCTCGTCTACGCCCTGGCAGAACTGGGCCGCTTACACCTGCCGGATCTTTCCAACCTATTCACAAAAGCCACCGGCGGACGCAGCCTGAATTTCCTCAAAAAGAACGCTCTGGAGCAGGCGATTCAGCTCATAGGCGAAGAGGTGCATCGCCAGTACCTGCTCTCCTTCGAGCCGAAGGGCGCGGCGCCAGACAGTTTCCACGCCATCCGGGTCGAGGTGAAAGACCGGCCGGAACTCCAAGTCAGAACGCGCCAGGGATACTGGGCGGTGCAGTAACCGCCTACCAGCTCCGCCGCGCGCGCTTGCCACACCCCACCCGCGACGGTCGCTTGCAGCAGCACCTCACCATCTCCGCCGCGCACCTCCGCGGCGCCGGGCACCGCGAGATGCGGCAACGCTCCGCCCCCCTACCAACTCCGCCGCGCTTTGGCGCTGCGCCGCTCCACGGTTGCCGGCGTCGCCTCCGGACTCACGCGCCAGCTATAGGTGCGGTTCGCCTTCGCCGGCTGAATCGACGCCACCGCCGCAGCCGCCTCGCCCACCCGCGCCAGCGTATCGCCGCATACCCGCCTCGGCGTCGCACTGTTGCGGGGATTCGGCTCGCCCGGTGTGAAGTCGGCCCGGTTCTCGCCGCTTTGCCGCCAGCCGCCATCCTTGCGAATCGCCGCAATGGAATTACCGGTCGACGGAATCGGTGAGTTCTCGCGGCAGCCCGTGCCCACGCCCTAGCCGATCAAATCCACCACAGATTCGCCCTCCGGACAGGCCGTCCCTTTGGGAATCTGCCGCGCCGTCGACAACAGCGCCACTTTGCCCGCTGAGGCGCTCATTGGAATGCCGCCAAACGCGTCGGCATCCGGTAGGCTCAGCGTCCCGCCGCCACCGGCGGCCAGTTGCACCAGGTAGTAAGCGCCCGGACTCAGCGTGCCGCTCAACTCCACCTTCTGCCACGTCGATCCATTGCCCGCCGCATACTGCAGCGGCCAACCGGAGAAATCGACAGGGATCGGACTGCGATTGAAAAGTTCAACGTAGTCGTTCTTCAGCAGGGCGCCGTTATTGCCGCCACCACCGTAGACTTGACTGATCACCACCTGAGCAGGCAGTGAGGAAACGGCCAGAAGGCCTAGTGCACAAGAAGCGATGGAAAGTCGCAAAGGAGTGCACCTCCATTCTGGGAATAGCATAACACAAAAATGAGAAGAAATGTTTTAAACAGAAACATTGGCCGCTGTTCCGTCAGCAGGGCCCCAAACTGAGATATTCTGGACGCTTCATGCGTAGCGTACCCCTCGTCGCCCCTCGACAGCTTGAGCTCATCGAAGCCCCCATGCCCCAAGGCCCCGGCCCGGGCGAAGTCCTCGTCAAACTGGTGGCCACCGGCCTGTGCGGCTCCGACCTCCACTGGTGGGCCGAAGGCCGCATCCACACCGGTCTGGCCAAGTACCCGCAGGTCCTCGGCCACGAGCCGGTCGGCGAGATTGTGGAACTCGGCGCAGGTGTCCATGGCTTTCAGGCCGGAGACCGCGTCTCCATCGAGCCGTCGCTGACCTGCGGCCACTGCGAGTTCTGCCTCGCCGGCCGGCACAATCTCTGCGTCCGCTCCCGCTTCATGGGCGGCCCCGACGCCGAGGGTTTCCTCCGCGATTTCGCCGTCGTGCCCGTCCATAACGCCGATCCCATCCCGGACTCTCTCTCCTGGCACGAGGCCACACTCATGGAGCCCGTCGCCGTCTGGGTCCACGTCTTCGAACTCCAGCCCCTCCGCATGGGCGAGACCGTCGCCATCATGGGCTGCGGCTCCATCGGCCTGCTCGGCATCGCCATGGCCAAAGCAGCCGGTGCCGAAATTGTTTTAGCCTGCGACCGCGTGCCCCATCGCCTGGCGCTTGCCAGAACCATGGGCGCCGACGTCGCGCTCGATATCAATCAGGACGATTTCCTCGACGCCGTCATGCAGAAGACCAGAGGCCGCGGAGTCGATGCCGTCTTCGACGCCGCCGGCGCCCCGCAGACCATCAACCTAGGCCTCAAGTGCGCCCGCTCCGGCGGCCGCTTCGTGCTCATCGGAATTCCCGAGCCCCTCAACTTCGAAGTGGACCTCCACACGGCCATGGCCAAGGAGCTCAACATCCAGTCCATGAAGCGCTCCAACCACAAGGGCCGCGCCGCTGCCGCGCTGCTGGAAACGGGCCGTATCCCTACCGCGCTCATCACCCACACGCTCCCTCTCGGCCAGGCCCAGCAGGGCTTTGAACTCCTGCACACCTACTCCGGCGGCGTCGGCAAACTTATCTTCGATCACACACTATGAGCAACTACCTCGCATTCGATCTCGGCGCTGAAAGCGGACGCGCCATGCTCGGCACTCTCGAAAGCGGCCGTCTCCGCCTGGAGGAGTTGCACCGTTTTCTGAACCAGCCCGTGCGTCTCCCGGACGGCCTCTACTGGGACACCTTCCGCCTCTTTCATGACATCCGCGAAGGCCTCCGCATCGCCGGCCGCGAACGCCAGCTCACCCTGGACGGCGTCGCCGTCGATACCTGGGGCGTGGACTACGGCCTGCTGGATTCCAATGGCGAGCTCTGCCAGAACCCGCGTCACTACCGCGATCCGCGCAACAACGCCGCCTATGACGCCGCCCTGGCCGCGGCCGGCCGCGAGAACATCTTCAACCACACTGGCCTGCAGTTCATGCCGCTGAACTCGCTCTACCAGCTCTATGCCTCCAAGCTCGCCAATACCCCGGCGTTACAGGCTGCCAGCCGTCTGCTCTTCATGCCGGACCTGCTCAGCTACTGGCTCTGCGGCGTCCAGAAGAATGAACTCACCATCGCCAGCACATCCCAGTTCTACAATCCAACCCTAAAACGCTGGTCCACGGAGTTGTTTGAAACGTTGGGCCTGCCTTATGGCATCCTCGGAGACATCGTCCTGCCCGGCGCAAAACTCGGCGGCCTGCTGGACGAACTCCGCGATACCTGCGCCCTCGGCCCCACGCCGGTCTTCGCCACCGCCGGCCACGATACCGCTTCCGCTGTTGCCGCCGTGCCCGCCACCGGGGAACGCTCCTGGTGCTACATCAGCTCCGGCACCTGGTCCTTGATGGGCGTCGAAATCGATACGCCCATCGTGACGCCCAAGGCGCTGGAGTTGACCCTCACCAACGAGATCGGGGTAGAAGGCAAAATCCGCCTGCTCAAGAACATCGCCGGCCTCTGGCTGGTTCAGGAGTGCCGCCGCGCCTGGCTTCTCCAAGGAAAAGACTACACCTACGCCGAACTCACTGAGATGGCCGCCGGCGCAGATCCCTTCCTGGCCGTGCTGGACCCGGACCAGTTCCTGGATCCCGGCCACATGCCGGAGCGCATCGCCGCCTACTGCCGGCGCACGGGACAACCCGTTCCCGAGCGCCCAGGCCAGTTTGTCCGCATTTGTCTGGAAAGTCTGGCCCTGCGCTACCGCCAGGTGCTGGAGAGCCTGGAGGCGCTTGTGGGCTTCCCCATTGAGGTGATCCACATCGTCGGCGGAGGCTCCCGCAATGGCCTGCTCAACCGGTTCGTGGCCGAAGCCACGGCCCGCACCGTCGTGGCCGGCCCGAACGAGGCGACCGCGGCCGGCAACATCCTGGTCCAGGCCATGGGCGCCGGCCAAATCAATGGCCTGACCCAACTCCGCCAGGTCGTGCGCGACAGCTTCGATTTAGAAACCATCGACGCCCCGCGCGATCCGGACTGGGACCGCGCCTACGAGCGCTACCTGAAACTGAAATAGCGACTATCGTTCCCGTTTGGCGATAATCTTGTCCACGATTCCATAGGCCACGGCGGCCTCGGATTCCATGATGTAGTCGCGCTCCACGTCGCGCGCCACCTTCTCCATCGGCTGGCCCGTCGCGTCGGCCAGGATGCCATTCAGGATCTCTCTCATACGCAGGATTTCCCGGGCGTAGATGTCGATCTCGGTGGCCTGCCCAGCCAGGCCGCTCATCGAGGGCTGATGGATCAGAATGCGCGAATGCGGCAGCGTGTAGCGCTTGCCCTTGGTGCCACAAGCCAGCAATACGGCTGCCATGGAGGCCGCCTGGCCGACACAGTAGGTCACGATGTTCGGCTCGATCAGATTCATCGTGTCGAGAATGGCCATGCCCGCCGTGATCGACCCGCCGGGCGAGTTGATGTACAACGAGATATCCTTCTCCGGATCCTCGGACGCCAGAAACAGCATCTGGGCGATGATCAGGTTGGCCACCTGATCATCAATGGGCGTGCCGAGAAAGATGATGTTCTCTTTCAGGAGCCGCGAGTAAATGTCAAACGAGCGCTCTCCGCGCGAGGTCTGCTCGATGACCATCGGGACCAGCATGGCAGTCGGGGCGGGTGCGCCCCCATTCCGAATCGGCATTATGCCTCCTTGCACCGGCTAGTCGATCCTCCGCCGGTGCGGAGGCTTCTATGCCTTCTTCGTCGTGGAGCGTTTGGCGGCCTTCTTGGTCACCTTCTCGAGGTTCTTCCGCTTCTGCTCGAAGCTCTTGGCGAGTGCCTCGATGGTCGTCTGCTCCAGATAATCCATGATACGACCCCGAAGGGCCTTCCAGCTATCGTGCATCCCGCACGGCGCTTCGTCGTTGCATTCGTGCAAGCCCGCCGGGCAGCGCTCAAAGTCGGTCAGGCCGTCTATGGAGTCTACCAGCGTCAGCAGGGTCATCTCGGAGGCGGGCACGCGCAGGCAGAATCCGCCCGTCGGTCCCTTGCTGGATCGGAGGAAGCCTTTCCGGGCCAGTTGCTGGAGAATCTTGGCGAGGAAGTGAGACGGAATGGAGGCCTGTTCCGCAATCTGCTTCACCATCGCATACTTGCCCTCTGGCACATCAGCCAGCTGCACAAAGGCACGAATCGCGTACTCAGCCGAACGGGAATAGATCATGAGCAACCCCTAGACAGATAGATGAAAATATACGTTTATCTTAATTGTACCCTTCGGTTGATGCAAGTGAAACTTTATCGGACTCAAGATTCTTTGGTTCTGGAGCTTCCAGTACCGCACCTCTCACTGCCCCAGAACATTCGCTTCGCTGACGGGGCGAGCGAGGTCGTTCATCGGATTACCAGTGGTGCCGGTGATAGCAAGCGGCACGATGACACCGGGATCGGCGGCCTTCAGGCCCGCCTGTTCCGTCTGGAAATTGGACCAGACTGCGGAGCACGACAACAATAACCCAGTGGTATCATCGGCACCCACGCTGTCTCGGACTTGGGTGTGCGTAATAGAATAGCGCTCAGGATGATCACCCGCCGCAGATTCACCGCCTCCGCCCTGACCATGACCGCGGCACCGGGAGCCGACCCGGACCGGCCCCGTTACCATTTTCTGCCGCCATCAAACTGGATGAACGACCCGAACGCCCCCATTTGGCACAACGGCAAGTACCACCTGTTCTACCAGCACAACCCCAAAGCAGCCAAGTGGGACACGATGCACTGGGGTCACGCCGCCAGCCAGGACCTGCTGCATTGGGAGCATCTCCCAATCGCGTTGACACCGACTCCAGGCGGGCCGGACAAGGACGGCTGCTTCTCCGGCTGCATGGTGATGGACGACGGCAAGCCGGTGATTGTCTACACCGGCGTGAATCCGCAGGTCCAGTGCCTGGCCACCTCGGACGACTTAGTTACGTGGCGGAAGCACCCCCGGAATCCGGTGATCGGTGCCCCGCCGCCTGGCATGGACTCGCCAGGCTTCCGCGATCCGCATGTGTGGAGGGACGGCGACGAGTGGCTGATGCTGGTGGGCGCCGGGTTCCGCGGCGTGGGCGGCACGGCGCTGCTGTACAAGTCGACAAATCTGGTGGATTGGTCGTATCTCAAACCGTTCATGCGCGGCTCGATCGATTTGAACGCAAAAGGCGGCGACGTGGCGCGGGGCGAGATGTGGGAGTGCCCGGACTTCTTCCCGGTGGGCACAAAATGGCTGTTCTACATAGCGACGCAGAACAAGGTGCTGTACTGGCTGGGGCGATGGAAAGACCGGGCGTTCACGCCGGAATCGAACGGCGTGCTCACCCACGGCGCGGGCTACGCGCCGAAGTCGTCGAATGCTTCGGCCGGGCGGCGGATCATCTGGACGTGGCTGCGCGAACAGCGCTCCGGCGAGGAGCAACTGAAGGCGGGCTGGTCTGGAGCGATGTCCTTGGCTGTTGTGCCGTCACTGGCCAGGGACGGCACATTGCTGCTGGACCCGGCCGTGGAGTACGTCGCGTTGCGCGGAAAGAGCAACCGGGAGGGGGCGCCGCCCGACGACTGCGCCGAGTTGCGAATCCGTTTGAAACAGAACAGGCCGTTTACGTTATCGCGCGGAGGCCGGGAGTTGGTCAGCTACGACCCGGATAAGCGGATCCTGGCGGTGGGCCGGTCGGAGGCGCCTGCACCGGCCGGGGATCTGGAGTTGCGGGTCTTCCTGGACGGGTCAGTGATCGAGGTGTTTGCCAACCGGCGCGTGTGGCTCACCGGGCGCGTGTATGGGCCGATTCAGCCGATGCACCTCTCGGGCGAGTTCCGTTCTCTAGAGTCATGGCCGTTTCATCCGTAGGAGAGCATGGCAATGCGCCGATGGTTGCTGGGTGGTTTGAGTTTGGTGGTGGCCTTTGCCGGACTGGTCTGGTTCCGCGCCCGGGCGGACCGCTGGCTGGCTGGAGTGATTGAACGTGTGGCGGAGAGGAACCTGGAGGTGGTAGAGGCGCGGACGAGCGCCGATATTGGCCGGGCGCTGCAGCGGAATGCGACAGCCGAGACGGCCGCGTTTGTCGAAGAGAACATGCTGGCAGTGCGGTCCTTCCCGGACCAGTGGGCGCTGCTGGAGCATAGCCTGAAGGCGGTGGATCCGAAGCTCGGAGGGCTCTACTGCGAGTTCGGCGTTGCTTCCGGGCACTCCATCAATTTCATGGCAGAGCGCACCGTCGGGCCGGTGCATGGCTTCGACTCGTTCGAGGGGCTTCCTGCTGATTGGCGGGATGGGTATGAGAAGGGCAAGTTCGCGATGCCGGCTCTGCCAGCGGTGCGGAGCAACGTGGTGCTGCACAAAGGGTGGTTCCAGAACTCATTGCCGGAATTCAAGGCTCAACACCCGGAGCCGATGGCCATGCTCCATCTGGATGCGGACCTGTACTCCTCGACCCGTGACGTGCTGGAGATTCTTGGCGAACGCATTGTGCCTGGAACTGTGATGCAGTTTGACGAGTTCTTCAACTATCCCGGGTGGAAGACCCATGAATTCCGGGCGTTTCAGGAGTTTGTGCAGAAGCGAGGAGTGCGCTACGAGTATTTGGGCTATGCACGAGCCAATCAACAGGTAGCGGTGCGGATCCTGAGCCTGGACCCGGTTCGGCCCCGCCCCGGGGGCAATCAGTAGGGTTGAACACGCGGCTCCGGCGAACAGCCCCCGCTTGGCCCACCCCGCGCCCTCCAGGCTCAATTTGCATTGGATAAGCCGCAGGGCACGGCACAGACGTCATAATAGTAAGTTGACGGCAACCACCCAACTCGACACGGCCCGCGCCTGGCTGCGCACAGCCGAATCCGTTGGCGTGCTGACGGGCGCTGGGATTTCGGCGGAGAGCGGAGTACCAACGTTTCGCGATCCGGGCGGCCTGTGGGAGAACTACCGGCCCGAGGAATTGGCCACGCCTGAGGCATTTCAACGCGACCCTTTGCTCGTCTGGAGATGGTACAACTGGCGGCGATCCCTGATCGCGGATTGCCGGCCGAACCTCGGTCACTACGCGTTGCGGGATATCGAACAACGGGTTGCCCGGTTCACCCTGATCACGCAAAACGTGGATGGCCTGCATGAACGCGCGGGTTCACAACGGGTGCTGAAAATTCACGGCGACATCTGGTGGGTGACTTGCCTCCAGTGCGAGAAGACAACAACGGACCTGCGGACGCCGCTGCCGGAGTTGCCGCCACGCTGCCCGTGCGGCGGCATGCTTCGCCCCGGCGTCGTCTGGTTCGGCGAGTCGCTGCCGAAATGGGCGTGGCAGGAGGCCGAGAAAGC
>JBBQLF010000036.1:0-14969 GCA_038327695.1 Bryobacterales bacterium | reverse complement strand
GTGATTGGTGTGCTGCCTGGCCAGGCCGCGCCCCTGAATCCGCGCAGCCGTCTCTATCTCGACGCGGAAAAGTGGCAGGCCTGGGAAGTCCGGTTCGACGTGCGGCCGGGCGTCTTCGGGCACGGCATGCTGCTGCTGCCGAAGGACCTGAAGCCGGGCGAAAAGCGCCCGCTGGTGGTGGTGCAACATGGCCTAAACGGCCGCGCAGAGGTGCTTTTTGATGCAAAAACAGACCGGGAACGCGACATTTATCGCACTTTTGGTGCACAATTGGCAGACCTCGGCTACATCGTGTATTCGCCGCAGAATCCGTATGTGGGCGAGTTCCGGCACCTGGCCCGGCTGGCGAATCCGCTCGGCCTATCCCTGTACTCGCTGATCCGCGAGCAATACCGCGTGATGCTGGACTGGCTTTCCGCGCTGCCGCAGGTGGACGCGGCGCGCATCGGCTTCTATGGGCTCAGCTATGGTGGCAAGACGGCGCTGCGGGTGCCGCCGTTCGATGAGCGTTTTCGCGTGGTGGTGTGCGGCGGCGACTTCAACGAATGGATTCGCAAGCTGACCAGCCCGGAGGCGCCCTACAGCTACATGTTCACGAAGGAATACGAGATTCTGGAGTGGAATATGGCGGCCGTGGCGAGCCACGCGGAACTGGCGCAGATCATCGCGCCGCGTCCGTTTCTGGTGGAGCGCGGCCACCGGGACGGCGTGGGCGTGGATGAGTGGGTCTCGTATGAATACGCGAAAGTTCGGCGGTTTTATGACGAAGCCGGCATTGGCGATCGCACCGGCATCGCGTATTTCAACGGCCCGCATCGCGTGGACGGTCCGGCGGCGCTGGAGTTTTTGAGGAGGTTCCTGGGACGATGAAGCGGGCCTGGCTGGCCTTGACCATCGCGCTGGCACTGCACGTGGCCGACGAGGCGTGGCACGACTTTCTCGGCTTCTACAATCCATTCGTGATGATGCTGCGCGACGTGTTGTTATGGCAGTGGCTGCCCACGTTTGAGTTTGGCGAGTGGCTGGGAGGATGGATAGCGGCCGTCGTTGTGTTGTTGGCGCTCTCGCGCTGGGCGGGGCGGCGATGGCTGGCGTGGGCCGCGCTGCCGTACGGGTTGCTGATGGCGCTGAACGCCATGGCGCACATCGGCGGCTCTCTCTACACGCAGCGGATGCTGCCGGGGACTCTGTCGGCGCCACTGCTGGCCGGTTGCGCGCTGTGGCTGCTCACGGCGGCGGCAGCAAGGTTACGACCGTAGCACCCCAGCCGCCTGCTTCCAGTGGCGCGGTCTGGCTGCTTACGGCGGCGGCAGCAAGGTTACGAGCGTAGCGCCCCAGCCGCCTGCTTCCAGTGGCGCGTCGTGGAACTCATCGACAAACGCAGTGCGGGCCAGGACCTTGCGAACCATCTCGCGCTGCACGCCGATGCCGCGGCCGTGAATGATGCGGACGTGGCGGAAGCCCTTGGCACGGGCCTCGTCCAGATAGGCTTCCACCGCTACCTTGGCGTCGCGCGGAGCGAAGGCGTGGAGGTCAAAGACGTCCGTTACCAGGACCTCAAACGGATCACTTTCGGAACTCATGGAGCTCAAAGGCGACAACGCCGTGGCGGTCCGGGATGGTCTGCACGATGGTATCCCGATAGCCCCGCTCGGCTGCAAAGTCCAGCATCTTCTTGCGTACCCCGACAAAGGACTCGCGGCCTTCGGAGTGGGTCACAAAGAGAGTCGCCGGGTCGGCCAGAGCCAATTCCAGCGGAGGCACCGACAGCGGTTCCGGCAGGCCGAGCACGATGCCGTCGCTGGAGCGGTGGAAGCCGATGCGGCCGTTGCCGTACCACTCGATCTGCTGGGTGATGCCCCAATCGACGGCAAAGACCATACGTCCGGGTGTGCTGCCGATCTGGTTGACCAGCGGGCGGATGGCGTCGTTCCAGTACAGACCGGGTCCGCAGGCGATGAAATGGGCGAGGTAGGTATTGTAGACGGTGAGGTTGGAGACGGTGCAAACGAGGGCGAAGACCGCGATGGAGTACCAGCCGCGCCGCGGCCACAGGACGGCGATGCGGGCCAGCAGGAGGGTGAGCAGGATCTGGGGGACGGGCCAGAGCAGGATGGTGTGGTGGGCCGCGCCGCCAGCCCGGCGGGTGAGCAGCATCAGGGCGTAGGTGAGGGCGGCGCCTAGGAGGAAGAAGATGGCCGCGCGGCGGTGGGGACCGAACCAGCAGACGATGGGCGCCAGCAGCAGCGCCGCCACCAGCAGGAGGTGTTGCAGGCTGTTGCGTGGATTGCCCAGCTTGTCGTTGAGGAAGAGCGGGATCTTCTCCACCCACTTCAGGTTCTGCACGGGGCCCTCGGGGTCTTCGCGCACGATGTAGCCCATCAGGCCGCTGCCGTCCAGCGTGCGGTCGAGCATATAGAGCTTGGCTGGGACGCTCTGTTCATCGACCTGCACGTTCGTCCTGAAGGTATCAAGCGGCTTGACGGTGTTGTAGAAGAGGAACGGGAACGAGCCGAGGGTGAAGCCCAGGACGAGGACGGCCACGCGGGCCGGACTGCGGAGCAGTTGCCAGACCGAGCGCGGGAACACGGCCAGCAGCGCCAGGCCGAAGCCGGCCATGAGCCAGATGAAGATGGCCTTGTCCCACAGGGCGAGCCCGGCCGAGAGCGCCATCAGGAAAAGCCAGCGGCGGCGCTGATCTGCGGCGAAGCGGACGCCGGCATAGACGATAGCGGTAAACAGGACGTGCTGAATGGCCACGGGGCCCCAATCGAAGACGCAGGTGAGCAGGTAGAGCACGTCGGTGGCGAGCAGCAGCGAGGCGAGCAGGGCGGCTTTGGTTCCGGCTAGGCGCCGCATGGACAGGTAGAAGAGCCAGATGGAGATCATGCCCAATGCCAGGACGGGCAGGCGCAGGGTGGCGTGGGTGCCGCCCAGGAAGTGGACCAGCGGCATGTAGAGCAGGGCCTTGAGGCTGCCAACGTAGGTCATCACCATGATGGGGATGAGGTGGGCACCCAACCGGAAGGCGTATTCGATATGGACGGGGTCGTGGATGGCGGTAACGAAGAGGACCTCGTCGTACTGCGCGCCCGGATAGGGGATGAGGATCAGGCCCAACACGCCGAACAGTAGGCAGAGGACCAGGCCGGCGGCGTAAGGCAGGCTACGGCGCAGCATGGGTTAACCGCCAATCGCGTACATCGGGCGGGGTGGAGCCACAAAACCCGCCGTGTTGATTTCGTGGCCGAGCCACTTCTTCCGGATGGTGGAACGGATGGTCTGGCGGAGTTCGTCATCGCTGGCGCCGCCGCGTAACAGGCGTTTCACATCGGTCTCCTCGATGGCGAACAGGCAGTAGCGGAGCTGACCGTCGGAGGTGAGCCGGATGCGGTTGCAGTTCAGGCAGAACGGGCGGCTGACGGAGGCGATGAAGCCGATCTTGCCGGTGCCGTCGAGGAAGCGGTATTCCAACGCTGGAGCACGCGGGTCCGGGTCCGGTACGGCCTCCAGGGGGCCGATTCCGGTGGCCAGCATTTGCAGCATGTCGTCGGCCAGCAGCACCTTGCCCTTGTCCCACAAGCCCTGGGCATCCAGCGGCATGAACTCGATGTAGCGGATCTCGATGCCCCGCTCGCGTCCAAAGCGGGCCAGGGGCACGATGTCCGGCTCCACCAGGTTCTTCACGGCGACCGCGTTGATCTTGATGGGGCCGAAGCCGAGCTCCAGCGCTTTGTCGATGCCGGCCATCACCCGGTGGTGATCGTCGCGGCGGGTGATGTGGAGAAACCGGGCCGGGTCCAGCGTATCGAGATGTATATTCAGCCGCCGCAGGCCGGCGTCGTACAGATCCCGGGCCTGTTCGGCCAGCAGGACGCCGTTGGTGGTCATCGCGATGTCGCGGACACCCTCGATGGCGGCCAGTTGGGCGATGAGGAAGGGCAGGTCTTTCCGGACCAGCGGTTCGCCGCCGGTGACGCGGATCTTGGTGACGCCCAGAGAGACGGCAACGCGGGCAACGCGCTCGATCTCCTCAAAGGTAAGGATTTCATGGCGGTCCATGAAATGCACGTCCTTTTCGGGCATGCAGTAGGAGCAGCGGATGTTGCAGCGATCCGTGACGGAGATGCGCAGGTTATCGTGCAGGCGCCCGAAGGTGTCGATGAGTGGGGCTTCCGGCAAAGTTGATGCGCTCCTGCCCAACTAGCGTAACGCGAGCATGCGCTCGACCGGGCGGCGGGCCCGCTCCATGAGATCCGGCGGCAGTTCCACACGCGGCTGGAGGGTTTGGAGGGCGTCCCGGAGCTTCTCCAGCGTGTTCATCTTCATGTACGGGCACTCGCTGCAGTTGCAGTTCTCGTTGGCGACGAAGTAGAAGCGCTTGCCGGGCGCCAGGCGGTTCAGGGAGTGGGACACGCCGCTCTCGGTCATGACGATGAACTCTTCGCCCGGGTGGCCGACGCACCAATCGATGATGGCCGAGGTGGAGCCGATATAGTCAGCCATCTTCAAAACGTCGGCTGGGCATTCGGGGTGGGCGGCGACCAGCGCCTGCGGATGCTCGATCTTGGCGGCGGTCAGGCGGCGCGCGGGGAACGTGGCGTGCACAATACAGGTGCCCGGCCAGACCCTCATGTTCTGGCGGCCGGTCTGCGCCTTGACGTAGTTGCCGAGGTTGATGTCGGGCAGGAACAGGATTGGCTGGTCCGCGGGAATGGAGTTCACCACGGCGACAGCATTGCGCGAGGTGCAGAGGATGTCGCTTTCCGCCTTCACCTGCACGGAAGTGTTGATGTAGCTGACGATGGCATGGCCGGGATTGGCCGCTTTCCAGGCGCGCACCTGATCGGCCCGGCAGGAGTCCACCAGGCTGCATCCGGCGTCGCGGTCCGGCACGACGACGATGCGTGAGGGGTTCAGGACCTTGGCCGTTTCGGCCATGAACCAGACGCCGCAGAAGACGATGACGTCGCCCTGGAACGATTGCGCGCGGCGGGCCAGTTCCAGACTGTCCCCGATGGAGTCAGCGATCTCCTGGATCTCGGATTCCTGGTAGTGGTGCGCCAGCAGGAGTGCGTTCTTCTCGCGCTTCAGCTCCAGGATCTCTTCGACGATGGTTTTGGTGGCCAGCATGAGGACGAAGTTCTAATCCTATTGTAACGCGGCGTTCCGCTTCCGCTCAGAAGAGAAGCCGGAAGCCGGCCTGGAAGATGCGTCCATCGTTGAGAGTATTGGTGATCTTGCCGAAGGGCAGCGCGGTCAAGTTGCGCTGAGGCTCGTCAAATTGCGGTGTGTTGGAGAGGTTGAAGGCTTCGGCGCGGAGTTGGGCGGTCCATTCATTGGGCAGCCGGAACTGGCGGGCCACGGCCGCGTTCCAGTTCCAGATGGAGGCCTTGCGCAGGGTTCCGCGGCCGAGGTTGCCGGCGTTTTGTCCGAGTGCGAGGAACGCAAAGCGGTCTCTGCGAAGGATGCCCAGGGACTGGTCAGGATGACTAGCGGTGGCACCGAGGATGGATGGATCCACCAGATTCGGGCGGTCTCCGCCGCCTCCATCCACGTTGCCGAATCCTGGTGCGTCGCTGCCGATGAAGAGCGTCAGCGGCGTCCCTTTTTTCCACATGTTGGCGCCGGAAATCTGCCATTTGCTGGCGGCGGCGCGAAGCCAGGCGGCGCCGTGGCGCGGGCCGGGGAGGTCCCAGGCATAGTTGAATACGAGGGCGTGGGTGGAATCGAAGTTGGAGAGCCCCTTGCGGTCCGCCAGGGTGTTCCACTGCCACTGGGAGCGGAAGCTGGATACGTCCTTGTTGGCAGCGGTGGCGGTGAAGTCCGGACCTTGATCGAGGGCCTTGGAAAACGTGTAGCCCATGGAGAACAGCAGGCCGCGGCGCAACGGTAGATCCCACAGAACCTGACCGCCATCGTAGTAGGCGATGCCGGCGTTGAGAATGGTCTTGGTGTCGGAGTAGCGGCTGTCCGGGCGGCGGCGATCCACGGTGGCCGTAGTCAGCGGGACGCCGGCCAGAGGCTCGGCGCGGTTCATGCTGAAATTGTTGAGCATCTTGAAACTGCGGCTGCCGATGTAGTTCAGCCGGAGGATACTGCCGGCGAAAAGCTTGTGCTCCAGGCCTGCATTGTACTGATGGGAGTACGGAGTGGCGAGATCGGGCGAGAGCCAGTTGGGCGAATAGCGAGTGTTCGGGCCTATGGTGATGCCGCCGAGGGGGTCCACGAGGTTCGGATCGGGCACCATCAGATAGTAGACGTTCGGCGGATTGTAGCGAATCTGCTGGTAGGTGACCGGCAGGATCTGACCGAAAGTGGTGGTGTACATGGCGCGTGCCACCCAGCCTTTGCCTGGCTGCCAGGCGATGGCGAAGCGCGGGCTGAAGTTGTTGCCGTCGGTCTGATAAGGCAGCCGCTCCTTGCCATGCACCTCATTGGGCGTGGTGTCCAGCATGTAGCGCAGGCCCAGCGTGATCTGCAGCCGGGCGTTGAGTTTCCAGCGATCGGCCGCGTAGCCGTTGACCATCCAGTTCCGGTAACCGCGATTGAGGTCCCCGACGGAGCCTTCGAACATGTTTGGAGTGCCCCACCGCAGATTGCCGATAGCGGTTCGTCCGAAGTTGTTGCCGAACTGAAACTGGCCGCGCGCGTTGTTACTCTCAATCCCGTTCAGTTGAAAGCGGATGAAGTCACCGCCGGCTGAAATCTGGTGGCGGCCTCCATTGGCCTGATGCTGCACGGCGGCGCCGTAGCGAAACGTATTGGTGGCGCGGTTGATGGGAAAGCTGGAGTCAGGACCCAGTTCCTCGATCTGATAACCGAGGCGGACGCGCGGTCCCACCGCATTGGGCTCCGGCCTCAACTCCGACCGGTTGCGCGAGAATGACGCGCCGAGTTGGAGTTGGGTGGCCGCCGAGAGCGCGTGCTGCCAGGAAAGCCGCGAACGTGCATTGTGAATCCAGGTGTCCGGGTTCTGCCCGGCCACCAACTGAAACGCGTCAATCCGTTGGCGATCCAGGCTCTGGAAGAGGATCAGCTTGCCTTTCGCGCCGGTATTGCTCTCCAGGCGGAGCGAACCGGAGATGTCATCGATACGCTGGGCCGCGTTGGTATTAAGCGCCCGCTCGTCAAAGTCCAGGCGGTTTGGCAGCTCGTTTGGGTAGGCGTTGAGAAACTTCTGGACCAGGGCGCGCGTGGCGGGATCAGTGGCCAGCGGAGTGCGTTCGTGAGCCAGTGGGACCAGCACGTTGCCATTCACCATGCCCCGGATATGGCGTTGCGAAAAGGTGGCGGTGAGGGCGCCAAGCTTGGGGATGAGGCCGGTGAGGCGGCCGCCGAAGTGGTTGCGGTGGGATGGCTTCACGCCGCCAACCTGGAAGAATGTGCGGGCGTTGAAGATGCTGTTCTGGTGCCACCAGAAGGCATCGCCGTGCCAGCCGGAGACGCCGGCCGCGGGCCGCATCATCAGCAATTCTGAAGGAGGCCGGCCGTGTTCGGCGGCGAAGTACTGGCTTTCGGGATTGGCCTCGGAGACCGCGGTAGCAGTGGTGCCCACGCGGATATTGGCTTCCTTGACGGCGTTGGTGTCAATCAGCCAGACCACCACGTTCTCATTGCGCTGGGCCATGGTGCCGAGGCGCTGCTGGGCAGCGGCGGGTTTGGCTGGAGCGGACGGGGGAGGGACAGGACGGTCAGCCCCGGCGAGGGGCAGAGCGAGGATCAGCAACGCCTTGAAACACAACTCCATTGTCTTAATTGTAGGCACACCTACTGCACCCTGGGTGCGAACATGGACTTCAGGGCGAGCCAGGCCGATTCGTTGTATTCGGTCTTGAGGCGCTCCAGCGATTCGGTCTTGAGATCTCCGGGACGCGGCCCCTGCTGCTTCAAGCATCGCTCCAGCATGAGCGTGGCGGTGTTGTCATCCGGTTTTAGCTCCAAGGCAGTGCGGAAGATGGCGGCAGCGCGCTCATAATCACCCCTGCGCCAGAGCGCGTAGGCGGCATTGAACTGGTAGACAGGGTCGGATGGGTCAATCTCGACGGCCTTCAGGAGCGATTCGGCCGCGCCGCTATCGGCCGTCCGCAGTTGGGCGGCACCCAGATTGTTGAGCACCTCCGCCAGCGGGACCAGGCCGGCGAGAGTGCGCAGCACGGCGACGGCCCCCTTGAAGTCACCAATGTGGTGCCGGCTCAGCGCGAGGAGGAAGAGTGCTTCCCGGTGGTGAATGTCGGCCGGGTTGACCTTCTGGAGCCAATCGACGGCACCCCGGTAGTTCCGTGCGGCCACGTTCAGCTTGCCAAGCTGAAAGCAGGGCTGGGAGTAGGTGGGTTCCAGCCGGGCCGCGCTACTAAACAGCTTGTACTTATTCTCGGAGCTGGTGGAAAGGAGGCCGCGCACGTAGTTCTCCAGCGCATCGACTCTCACCGGAGGATGGCTGCGGCGGAACTCCTCCTCCGTGCGGGTGGCTTGCGGAGAGATCGATTGAAGCGACTGCCAGGCGAGCCGGAACTGGAGCGAGGAGAGCTCCTCCAGCGGCCCGGTGATGTTGAACTCAGCGCCGCGCCTCATCTTCTTGACGTCCAGGATTCGCAGCGAGATGCGCAAGGCGCCCTTCGAGGCGCCGCCCGGCGGAGCGGGCTGGAAATCGAACTCACCGTAAAGGACGAGACCGGCATCGCAGTTGACCGCGATCTCCATGACGCTGGCCCGAGTGAGGAGCGCGTAGCGGCGCACGTTCATCTGGCGCAGGATCTCATCGCGTGTTTCGGGCGGCACGACGCCGAGGCCCTCCGCCACCAGGACTTCCAGAACGGTCTCTGACAGGCTATCGCCGATCCAGTCCAGGGTCCGCGCCTGGCCAACGTTGAAAAACGGCAGAATCAGAACCGTTTCGGCGCCCAGCGGCAAAGCCAGGAGGGTCAGACAGAGGATCGGAACTAGGCGGAGCCACACGAGGGCCAGGATAGCAGAGCGTCCGCACCGGCCGAGCGAAGGCCGATCCAATCAGGCAGAAGACGCGAGTGGAGCATCAGCCGGGCCACGGCCGGCGAGCTCGATCTCCCGAATGCGGAACTTTTGCACATAGCAGAGCGCCCGCACCGGCCGAGCGAAGGCCGCGCCAATCAGGTGGAAGACGCGCGTGGAGCCTCAGCCGGGCCACGGCCGGCGAGCTCGATCTCCCGAATGCGGAACTTCTGCACCTTGCCTGTGATGGTCATGGGGAAGGAGTCCACGAAGCGGATGGTCTCAGGGATCTTGAAGTAGGCGATTTGGCCGCGGCACCAGTCTCGCAGTTCGCCGGCCGTGGCTGCCTCGCCGGGCTTGAGCCGGATCCAGGCCAGCACGGTTTCGCCCAGGCGTTCATCCGGCAGCCCCACGGCGTGCACCTCAGCGATCTTCGGGTTGGTATAGAGGAACTCCTCGATTTCGCGCGGATAGATGTTCTCGCCACCGCGCAGGATCATGTCCTTCAACCGCCCGGTCATGCGGAAGCAACCGTCTGCCCGCATGACAGCCAGATCGCCGCAGTGCAGCCAGCCTTCGGAGTCCACCACCATTCGGGTGGCCTCGTCATCGGCGTCGTAGCCCTTCATGACCAGATAGCCCCTGGTGCAGAGTTCGCCCTGCTGGCCCGGCGGCAGCACGGCGCCGGTGACCGGATCCACTATCTTGATCTCGGTGGCGGGCATTGCCCGGCCTACCGTCGTGCAGCGCACCTCCAGACTGTCGTCAATGGAAGACATCGTGCTGACGGGCGAGCTCTCGGTCTGCCCGTAGCAGATGGTGATCTGGGGGCAGTGCATCTCGTCCACCACGCGGCGCATCACCTCAATGGGGCAGGGCGCGCCGGCCATGACGCCGGTGCGCAGTGAGCTGAGATTGTATTGAGCGAAATCGGGGTGGGCGAGCTCGGCGATGAACATGGTGGGCACGCCGTAGAGCGCCGTGGCGCGTTCCTGCTGGACCGCGCGGAGGGTTTCGCCGGCATCGAAGGTGGCGGCAGGCAGGATCATCGCGGCGCCGCTGGCGGCGGCCGCCAGTGTGCCGATGACACAACCGAAGCAATGGTAGAGCGGCACGGGAATGCAGATACGATCCGCAGGGCCGGCGCCGAGGCGCTCTGCAATGAAACGCCCGTTGTTGATCAGGTTGCGGTGGGTCAGCAGCACACCCTTGGGCGAGCCGGTGGTGCCGGAGGTGTACTGGATGTTGGCCACGTCACCCGGCGCGATGACGGGCGCACGGAACGGTTCGCCGGCTGCGAGCATGGCATCCCACTCGCGGGTACCCAGGTACAGGGCACGCTCCAGCAGGCAATTCACGCCGGCCACCGAATCAGCCAGGATCCGGCGGTAATTGGCCCGCGCGTCGCTCTCATGGAGGAAGAGCACTCGAATGGCGCTCTTCTGCAGGACGAAGCGGAGCTCGTGCGAGCGGGAGGCAGGGTTGACGTTCACCAGAACAATGCCGGACAGGGCGCACGCATACTGGAGCATCACCCATTCGGCACAGTTGGTGGACCAGACGCCGGCGCGGTCTCCCGGGTTCAGGCCCAGCGCCAGCAGACCGGCGGCGACGCGCTCAGACTGCTGGAGGAGTTGGCTCCAGGTGAAACGGAGTTGCTGGTGACACGACACCAATGCCTCGGCAGACGGGTTCCGGCCTGCGGTTTCCCGCAGAACCTGGCCGATGCTGCAATCCCATACCGCGGCAGCCGGGCCCGCGGCATAGCTCACCGGTGCGGCGAGACCACCTGAGTTCATCAGCTGTAGTTTAATACGCAACCGGGGGTGGCGACAGCGCGTCACAGAGACTGTAAACTGGGAAGATCCACCGCATTTCTGCTCCGAGGAGTTTCAGACGATGACGAACCGTATTTTGGCCTGCGCGGCCCTCTCCATGACGCTGATCGCCGGCAAGGCCCTGGCCCAGAAGCCAGGGGACGCAGCCAAGGGTAAGGAAGTGTTTGAGCAGTGCGGCGTCTGCCACTCCGCCGACACCGTGGAAAAGAAGATGGGGCCGGGCCTGAAGGGCTTGTATAAGAGGGTGAAGCTGGCGAACGGGCAGAAGCCGTCAGATGCCAGTATTCTGGCCCTCGTCAACAAGGGCAAGGGCACGATGCCGGCGTTCGCGGAGGTCCTGAGCGCGGAAGAGAAGGCGGACTTGCTCGCCTACCTGAAGACCCTGTAGACTCAGCGGCCTTTGTAGTTTCGCTCGTAGTAGGCTTGGTATTGGCCGGAACGGACGCGCGCGGTCCAGGCTGCGTTGTCCCGATACCATTGGATCGTCAGCGCCAGGCCTTCCTCGAACGGCATTAAGGCGTGCCAGCCGGTCGCCTTCTGTAGTTTCCCGGTTGTGATGGCATAACGGCGGTCGTGGCCGGGGCGGTCCGTGACCGTGGTCATGAGACTGTGGGGCTGGCCGACGGCGTCGAGTATCATCTCCACGACAGCGCGGTTGGGCAGCGCGCGGGATCCGCCCACGTTGTAGATCTGGCCCGGCGCACCCTTGGTCAGCGCCGCCCAGATGGCCCGGCAATGGTCGTCGACGAAGAGCCAGTCCCGCACCTGCATGCCATCGCCGTAGATGGGCAGCGGTTTGCCCTCCAAGGCGTTGGAGATCATCAGCGGGATGAGTTTTTCCGGGAACTGGTAGGGGCCGTAGTTGTTGGAGGCTCGCGTGACGGTGACGGCCATCTTGAAGGTGGTGCAGTAGGAGAGCGCCAGCAGATCCGACCCGGCCTTGGAGGCGGAGTAGGGGCTGGCGGTCTTGAGGGGGTACTCTTCGTCGGCGTCATGGGGCTCCGCGATGGAGCCGTAGACTTCGTCGGTGGAAACGTGCAGAAACCGTGGCAGTTTCGTCGAGCGCGCCGCCTCCAGCAGCGAAAACGTTCCGCGCAGGTTGGTCTCCACGAAGGCCGCCGGCCCCAGGATGGAGCGGTCCACATGCGATTCGGCGGCGAAGTGCACAATGGCGTCGGGCCGCTCTTCCTCGATGAGGGAGACCACGAGCGGGGTGTCACAGATGTCACCCTGGGCGAAGCGGTAGCGCGGGTCGTTTTCGATGGAGGTGAGGTTCTCGAGATTGCCTGCGTAGGTGAGCTTGTCCAGGTTCACCAGGCGGCTGGCCCAGTTTTCGCGCAGGGCGAGGCGGACGAAAGCGGAGCCGATGAAGCCGGCGCCGCCAGTGACGAGTAGTTTCATTTGTGCTGCAGTTCCCAATCGTAGTTGATGCCCGGCTCGTTGTAGGCGATGCGGCCTTCGTCGGCCGGGTTGTAGAGCCGGTCCGTGAGGTAAACCAACATGGCCGGCTCGGCGCCGATGACCTTGTAGCCGTGGCCCACGCCGGGCGGAATCAGGATCTGCCAGGGCCGCATCTGGCCCACATACAGCGTGTTTTTGACGCCAAAAGTGGCAGAATCCGGTCTTAAATCGACCAAAACGACCTGAAACATGCCCTGTACGACGGCCCAAACGTCGGTTTGGTGCTTGTGGTGGTGGAAAGCCTTGATGGCGCCCGGATAGGTGAGCGCGGCACTAACCTGCGTGGTCTCAAAGGGGTAATGTTCCACGAGGCCTTGCCCGAGGCGGGCGATTTCGAGGAAGTAGCCGCGATCATCGGGCCAAAGGGCCGTCGGCAGAACTCGGACGCCTGCGATCAGGTTCTTGGAGTCGGGCGCGACAATGACGTGGCCGATGCCTGGCTGGCAATTTGGGATCTGGATTTCGGGCGCGGCCGTCATGCGTCCTTCTTTCTGCTCTCGGCGACCAGGTTGGCGGCGCGGAGGAGGGAATCGAAGGTACCGGCATCGGTCCACCAGCCTTCCAGGAACGAGTAGCTGAGGCTGCGTTCGCGGATATAGGCGTTGTTGACGTCTGTGATTTCCAGCTCGCCGCGCGAAGACGGCTCCAGGGTCTTGATCTTGTCGAAGACCGAGTTGTCGTACAGGTAGATGCCGGTGACGGCGTAATTGGACTTGGGTTCGGTGGGCTTCTCCACGATGTTGATGACGTGGCCGTTGAGGATCTCGGCGACCCCGAAGCGTTCCGGATCGTGCACTTCCTTCAGCAGGATCTTCGCGCCGGCCGGCTGCTTTTCGAAGTCAGCAACCGCGCCCTTGATGCTGCCCTCGATGATGTTGTCGCCGAGGATGACGCAGACTTTCTGCCCGTCTGAGAAGTGCTCGGCCAGGCGCAACGCGTCGGCGATGCCGCCCTCCCCTTCCTGGTAGGTGTAGCTGAGGTTGTCGATTCCGAGTTGCCGGCCGGTGCCGAGCAGTTGGAGAAAGTCGCCCGCGTAGTTGCCGCCCGTGACGATGAGGATATCCCGGACGCCGGCGTCCACCAGAGCCTGGATGGGGTAGTAGATCATCGGCCGGTCAAAGATGGGCAGCAGGTGCTTATTGGTGATCTTAGTGAGTGGGAAGAGCCGGGTGCCCTTGCCCCCGGCCAGAATGATGCCCTTCATGGTAGTTCCTTTCGCAGGGCGCTGATGGCCTCCGGTAAGCCCATGATACACTACCACTCGAATGCATCTAAATGCTGTGAATCGCATGGATTGGGCGGAAATACCGCGTGAAGAACTGAATGCGCGGCTGGTTCGGCAGGCGATCCACACGCCGCAGATGACGGTAGCCCGGCTGGAGATGAAAGCCGGTGCGGTAGTGCCAACGCACGCGCACCACAACGCGCAGTTCACGATGGTGCAGACGGGCTCGCTCAGGTTCCTGCTGGCAGGAGGCGAGGAGGTCCTGGTGGGCGCGGGCCAGGTGCTGGAACTGCCGTCGCACGTCCCGCATGGCGTGGAGGTGCTGGCTGACAGCATTGTGATCGACTTGTTCACGCCGAGGCGGGACGACTGGATCAGCGGGGACGACGCCTACCTGAGAGGGTAGATCCAGTGAATGCCTGCCGCTGGGACGACTGGATCAGCGGGGACGACGCCTACCTGAGAGGGTAGATCCAGTGAATGCCTGCCGGTGAGACGACTGGATCAGCGGGGACGACGCCTACCTGAGAGGGTAGATCCAGTGGGCCCCTGCCGGTGAGACGGCAATGACGTTGCCGCGCCAGGCGATGAGTTCAATGATCCTTGGGATGCGGCTGATCGTCGTGCGCACCCAGCCGCCGTTGGCGCCGGGGCTCTCCAGTGCGACACCGGCGGCGTGGGCGATGAAGATGCCCTGGGGGTGAGTCAGGACGGCGCGCGGCATGTCGAGCGTGGCCAGGCGCTGCCCGGTCCAGAGCTGTTTGACGTCGGACGGTGGCGTGAAAACGGCCAGGCGAGCATCGTGGTCCGCGCTGGCGGCCCAGACCAGGCTGCGGTTCTGCCACAGGGCGAGGGCGGCCCGGGCGGCGGTGGGCGTGTCATGCCAGAGGTTGATGGCGAAGATGCGCCAGGCGACGTCGAGCGCGCCGGGGTTCTTCATCCAGTAGTTGCCGATGAAGAGATCGGTGAGGCCGTCGCCATCCACATCGTGGGGCAGGAGGCCGCCCTGTTGTGAGGCGGTGTAGATGGAGTAGAGCTCCTTGTATTGAAAGTCCGGAAAGAGGTAGAAGCGGACCTGCGAGTGCAAGTGCTGGATCAGGACGCCGCGTTTGCCGGCAAGCGTGAAGGGCAGGCAGTTGGTGAAATCGGTTTCGGCTTCAATGACGCGGGGAGTCCAGTCCGGCGCTTTGAGCCAGAGAAAACGGCTGACACCGGGGTGTTCCTGAACCAGGAGATCGTCACGGCCGTCACCGTCCACGTCGGCGACGCAGCCGCCCGGGCCGAAATCACGGTGGTCCAACAGCAGCGTGGGCGCTCCGCCGTTAGGAGGCCAGGATTGGAGTTGGCTGCCCCAGGTGAGGATTGCCGGCTGAGGCGCGGCGGCCAGGGCTGCGCCGTTAGGAGGCCAGGATTGGAGCTGGCTGCCCCAGGTGAGGATTGCCGGCTGAGGCGCGGCGGCCAGGGCTGCGCCGTTA
>JBBQLF010000035.1:0-15033 GCA_038327695.1 Bryobacterales bacterium | reverse complement strand
TTCATCGCCGGGGCCGATATCCGCGAGTTCGCCCGGATCGTCTCGGGCGAAGTGCCGCCGCTGAATCTGGCGGCGTTGCTGGAGGAGATCGAAAACTCGGCCAAGCCGGTGATTATGGCGATCCACGGCAGTGCGCTGGGTGGGGGCCTGGAGACGGCCATGGCGGGCCACTACCGGGTCGCTGTGGCGTCGGCGCAGGTGGGCCAGCCCGAGGTCAAGCTGGGGCTGATTCCTGGCGCAGGAGGCACCCAGCGGCTGCCGCGGCTGGCCGGGGTGGAGCAGGCCATGCGGATGTGCGCCTTCGGGCAGCCAGTCCGCGCGGCCGAGGCGTTGGCTTGCGGGATTATCGACCGGCTGGTGGAGGGCGATCTACTGGAAGGCGCGCTGGCGTTGGCGGCGGAGCGGCCCGCCGTCCGCCGCACCTGCGACCTGCGGGAGCGGCTTCTGGACAGTGCGCAGACGGAATCGCTGGCGGCCCTGTTTCTGGACGAGTGCCGGCGCAAACTGCGCGGGCAGAGCGCGCCGCTGGCCGCCATCGATGCCATTGCCGCCACGGCCCGCCTGAGCTTCGCCGACGGCATCGCCTATGAGCGGGCGCGTTTTGACGAGTGCCTGCGGGGTGCTCAGTCCCGCGCCATGATCCATGTGTTTTTCGGGGAGCGCACCGTGGCGAAGATTCCGTCACTGCCCAAGGAGACAACCACGCTGCCAGTGCGGCGGGCGGCGGTGGTGGGCGCCGGCACGATGGGGGGCGGCATCGCCATGTGCTTTGCCAACGCGGGGCTCCCGGTGCTGCTCAAGGAGACCACCCCATCGGCGCTGGATCGTGGGGTCACCGCCATCCGGCGCGGCTACGCATCGTCGGTGAAGAAAGGCCGGTTGTCCGCCGCCCAGGCGGAGCAGCGGCTCGCGCTGATCACGCCCACGCTGAGCTATGACGGGTTTGGAGAGGCCGATATTGCCGTGGAGGCGGTCTATGAGGAGATGGCGCTCAAGCAACACGTCTTCCGCGATCTGGACCGCGCCATGCGGCCCGGCGCCATCCTGGCCACCAACACGTCCACGCTGGATATCGATGAAATCGCCGCCGCCACAGCGCGGCCGGAGTTTGTGGTGGGGACGCATTTCTTCAGCCCGGCCCACGTGATGCGCCTGCTGGAGGTGGTGCGCGGCAAGGAGACGAGCGCGGCTGTGATCGCCACCGCGATGGAACTGGCCAAGCCGCTCGGCAAGATTGCGGTGCTGGCCGGCAACTGCTTCGGCTTCATCGGCAACCGCATGTTCGGGCCGTATCGCGAGCAGGCGGTCACTCTGGTTGAGGAAGGCGCAACGGTTCAGCAGGTAGACGCGGCGCTCACGGAGTGGGGCATGGCCATGGGGCCGCTTGCCGTGGGCGATCTGGCCGGCATCGATGTTTCCTGGCTGGTCCGGCAGGAGGCGCTGCGCCTGGAGCGGCCCCATCTGGAGCTGCGCACGTTTGAGGACGTGCTGTACGAACTGGGCCGCTACGGGCAGAAGACCGGCCAGGGCTGGTACCGCTACGGCGAGAACCGGCGCGCGACGCCGGACCCGGAAGTGGAGCGCCTGGTGCGCGAGTACGCCGCCGTGCAGGGCATCCCGCAACGGACGTGTGATTCGCGGGAGATCGTGGAGCGCTTGCTGTACGCGCTGATTAACGAGGGGGCGCGGCTGCTGGAAGAGGGCATCGCGCTGCGGAGCGTCGATATCGACATTGTCTACGTGAATGGCTACGGATGCCCGGCGTGGCGCGGCGGGCCGATGCACTATGCGGGCGCCGTGGGTCTGGCGCAGGTGCTGGAGCGCGTGCGCCGTTTCTACGACGAGTTGGGACCGGCCTGGAAACCGGCCCCGCTGCTGGAGCAACTGGCGAAGGAAAGCAAGACCTTCGAGCAGTGGAAGTAACTTGATCAGGCAAAGTACTTGGCCAATACTGGCGAGTATGAACAAGACGGTTGGTCTCATCCTCTGGGCCGCCCTGCTGGCGGCCTGCGGCGGCTCCCGCACGGGTGCCCCGCTGATCGGGGCCGCCCGCGAAGGCGATATCGCCGCGCTGCAGGCGCTGCTGCGCGCCGGTGCGGACGCCAATCAGACCGGCGGAGTGAACGGCTGGACGGCGTTGCAGCACGCCATTCACAAGAACCAGATCCGGTCAGTGGCGGCGCTGCTGGAGGGCGGCGCGGACCCCAACGCGCGCGGAGGCGGCCGGATGACGCCACTGATGATGGCGGCGGGCTACGGCCAGGAGGAGATCGTGCGCCTTCTGCTCAGCAAGGGAGCTGACCCGCGCCGGCGTGACCCGCAAGGGGAGGCCGCGGTGGACCTGGCCCTCAGCGGAACCACTGATATCGACAGCTTCACGGCCGGCCGTTGCCAGCCCGGCACCGTGCGCGCGCTGCTGGAGGCGGCGCCCGGTACGCGGCCCAGCGAGAGCGGCGTCTCAAAAGTGCTCTCCCTGGTGCAGGGCCAGGCGGGCTGCGCGGAGTTGCGGACTGTGCTGACCGCGCGGCGCTGATTCGCCGGCATCCGTGGCGGACCGAATCCGGACAACGGCACCTGGTCGCTCCAGAGCACCGTCACCTGGGGATGGTCTTTCAGGATCTCGCATGATGGCCGCACATGACAGTGGCGCAGAACCTCGACTTCGGACGCAAGGCCCTGCGCCTGCCGCCGGATGTCCGCAGGCAGCGGATTGCTGATATGCTGGGCCGCGTCCATCTCACGGCTTCGGCGGACAGCTATCCGGCGCGGCTCTCGGGCGGCCAACAGCAGCGCGTTGCCATCGCCCGTGCGCTTGTCCTTCGGCACTCGCGAGAAACGACCCACCTCTGCTCGCCAAAACTGACCCACTCAGGCCGCTGCCCCACAGGGTGTTTGGGCTGGCCGCGCCACGCGGCATTCGCCGCGGATGATAATGCCACACAAACTGGTTACAGGAAACAAGAGACTTACGCGCCAGCAGCGCGGATGATGTCGCCAGCCCCGCGCCACGCCAGGTGGCAGAACCTCTTTTCGGCGTGGGCAACTCTAAATGAGCAGACGTGGGTCATTTCTCGTGAGCGCCGAGGCCTTGCCACGCAACCCCTCGCCGTATTGATGGATGAACCGCTTTCCAACCTCGATGACGAACTCAGAGACGTGCTGTGCGAACAGATGCTGGAGCTGCACGCACAACTCGGATTCACGCTGGTCTACGGAACCCACAGCAAGGAAGAGCTGCGGCGAATCGGTACCCGGGCAATCCGGCTTCGCGAAGGAAGGGAGGATCGGCCGTGGACTGGATCATCGGTGAAGAGGCGAAAGCGGACCGCGCCGGCTGCCTACCGCGCGGCGCCGATGCGCACGGCACATCCGCCGCTGGCAGCCAGCTCCAGGGCCAACGTGGTTGACCGGTTCACGGTCAACTGCTTCGCGCCTGAATCGCAGTACGCCGTAGCCTGCCGCGCACCGCTCGCCGGCAGGAACCGGAGCGGCACGGCCAGGCTGCGCGGCTGCTCATTGGTGATGGCGCCGATCCACCACTCCGTGCCCTTGCGCCGCGCCACCACCACCATCTCGCCAATCTCGCCCTGGAGCACGCGCGTTTCGTCCCAGACCGTGGGCAGATCCCGGAAGAAATCCAGCGCCGGGTCCGGCCGGATATCATCCGGCTTGTCGTACCAGAATAGGAACTGCCACGGGCTGTAGTGAATCACGCTCTGCGCCATCTGATGGGCGCGGGTGGTCTGCAGGCGCGGCGTTGTCCAGCAGATGGTGTAGTCGTAGGATCCGGCCACGGCGCGCGTAAAACTCAGCGTGGCGTTGTGCCGCGCCGCCGGCATGTGCTCGTTGCCGCGAACGCCTTCCACGGTCATCAGATTCGGATACGTGCGCGTGTAACCGGTGGGCCGGTAGCTGTCGTGCACGTCCACCATCAGGCGATGCTCAGCCGCCTGGCGGATGGCCGCATGCAGCCAGGTGCTCCACTGCTGCGGCCCGACGTTGACGAAGCCGAACTTCAGACCCGCCACGCCCCAGCTCTGGTAGAGCGGCAGCAGTTCGTCCAGTTGCTTTTCCAGAGCGCGCCGGTTGACGTAGAGGATGATGCCGATGCCGCGCTCCCGGGCGTAGCGGATCACCTCCGGCAGGTCCAGACCGCCGTGATTGGGGATGTTGCCCACGCGCTTGGGGTCCAGCGAGACGCGCCGGGCGTCGCTGGCATCCTCGTATTCGTAGCCGTACCAGCCGGCATCGTATTCGACGTATTGCAGGCCGTGGGTAACGGCGAAGTCCACCGCGCGCTTGCCGCCGGTGGTGGAGAGAGTGACCTCACGAATCACCTTGCCCGGCCGGATCCACGACACGTCGCTGAGAGCCTGGGGCGCATTCAGGTTCAGCAACAGATAGTTGTGCTCCAACAGGTCGCCCGCGCGCCGGCCGGTGACGATGACGCGCCAGGGCGTCTCCAGCCTCGCGTGCCCTTCCACCGCGCCGTCCAGTTGCGCCCGCAGGCCGCCTGCGCCGTCAGGCCCCAGCAGCATGCGCGGGTAGTCCACCACAGCGGCCTCGGCGATGGCGGCGAAGCGGCCGTCGCCCAGATCGATGGTCAAGGGCCGCTCGCACTTGTCTTTCACTTCCGCCACCGGGACGCGTGCGTATTCGCCCTCTGTGCCGTATTCGGCCCAGGCCATAGCGCCGGCCGGCAGCCGGAATCCGGTCGCTTCGCCGGTGAAACGAACCGCACCCGCGCCTTCCAGCCGGTAGCGGAACGCGAAACCCTCGTCGTAGGCGCGCACGACGAGGGAGAGTTCCGCCGTGCTGAGCGTCACCTCCCGGAAGTGATCCGGGACCACTGCGCGCTCCCCGTAAACCGGCCGCCATGAGGTCTTGGCGGAGCGCGTGCGAACCCGCGCCGTGGACCAGTCCGCCCGGATGCCTGCAAGGCCTAAGGGCGAATCCAGGATCAACGGTTTTCCGTCCAGCGTGGCGCGATAGGAGAGCCCCGCGGCCGACGGCGCCAGCGTGACGCGCAGCTGGCCGTCCGGAGACTGCACGGTCACCTCCCGCGCTGTCAGGGTCAAGCCGATCAGCAAGCTGATAAGAAAGAGGCGGAGTGCGCGCATGCACCGATTCTACTGCCAGTGGCTGGCGCCGGGCCGGCGTCAAACGAGGAGGTAGTCCCTGTCCTTCAAGGCGCGCGACCGGCGGCAGACCTCGAATCCTTCCGGCACGCCGTCGTCGTTCGTGTTGCCCTCAATGGTCACCATGGCATCGCCCAGCACCTGCGCCACAATGCCGATGTGCTGCCAGTGGTATGGTGATTTTCGCACCAGAAACAGCGTCCCGGCGGCCACTTTGGCATAGTCCGCCGGGCTCTTGGGGCGCAGCAGGAACCCCTGTTTTTCCGCCTGGCCCGCCAGCGAGTCGCAGCCGAAGATCTGCGGCAGCGGTGGCGTGACGCCCAGCGTATCGGCCGCCTGCTTCAGGATGAATGTAGCGAAACCGGCGCACCACGGCCACGGCGGCCCTTCCAGGCCCTTCATGTACAGACGCACCCAAGGGCCGCTGTTCTCACCGCCCACCTCTCGTGGGTGCTGCGCCAGATGCCGTTCGGCGTAGGCCACCACCATCTGCCGCAGGTTCTTCGAGCCTGGAGCCACGAACTGGAGAGCCTGGCGCATCGGCGCCACCAGCGCATTCCATGTTGCCTCATCCACTTCGCCCGTGACCGGGAGCTTCGCCTTCGTCTGAAAGCGGGTTACCGCCAGGGCCGTGCCCGGCCCAAAATCACCGTCGATCTTGACGCTGAAGTCATTCAGGCACAGCCATTCCTGGGCCAGGCGGGCCTGTTTGCTCTTTTCGCCCCGTTTGGTTGTCTTGACGAATTCCAGTTCTTTCATGGGATGGATCTCCAGTCCATGCAGTGTAGTATAGGTGCAACTTGGCTAAACTGCTCAATATGCCGATCTCTTCCCTTCCGCCTCTCTCCCGCCGGGCGTTTTCGCTGTCCGCCTTGGGCGCAGGCGCCACCTTGTTGCGCTCCGCCGCGCCGGAGATGCACTGGGCGTTGCTTTCCGATACCCACATCCCGGCCGATCCGGCCGAGGCGTATCGCGGATTCACCCCGGTGGCGAACCTGAAGCGGATCGTTCCGGAAATTGCCGCCGCCCAGCCGCAGGGCGCGCTGATCTGCGGCGATGTGGCCCGGTTGCAGGGCCTCCCCGGCGACTACGCGGTGGTCCGGGACATTCTGCAGCCGGTTGCCGCCGCCATGCCCGTGGCCTTTGCCCTCGGCAACCATGACGACCGAGCCGCTTTCACCGGCGTCTTCGGCGCCGCCCAGGCTGGCGCCCAGGCGCTGAAGAACCGGCACGTCGTTGTGGTGGAGGGGCCGGCGGTCCGGCTCATCGTGCTCGATTCGCTGGTGACGGCCAACTCTACGCCCGGTCTGCTCGGCAAGGCCCAACGCACGTGGCTGGCGGAGTACCTGAAGTCCTCCACTGACCTGCCCACGCTGCTCTTCGTGCACCACACACTGTCGGACGACGACGGCGCGCTGCTCGACGCCCCGCGGTTGTTCGATGCCGTGCGCCACGTCCGCAAGGTGAAGGCGATCTTCTACGGCCACTCGCACAACTACGCCTATGACCAGTGGGAAGGCATTCACCTGGTGAACCTGCCCGCCGTCGGATACAACTTCCGCGACTCCGAGCCTGTCGGCTGGGTCGACGCGCGCCTGCGCCAGGAGGGGGCCGCGCTGACCCTGCGGGCATTTGGCGGCAATCTGGATAAGAACGGCAAGACCGTGAACCTGACGTGGCGCAGCGCCTGACAAAGGCGGTTGCTCCTAGTACTCCTAAGGCTTTTCACCCGATGTTTTGGTCGAAGTGACCTGAGTGTACCGCGACCGGCACCAGAAGAATTGGTCCTTCAGTCCTATTGGATGGGCGGCCTCTGGCCGATAGACTCTCAGTAGGGTATTTGTATGGGCGTTACAGAACTCCAGGTCTTTGTTAGCCTGGTCGTCATTCTCGGCGCGGCATTCGTCGCACTCATTTGCGATTTCCTGAAGGGCAACAACGAGCAACTCAGGGAATCCAACATCGAGTTGCGCGTCCGCCAGGACGAGTGTGAAAAGCGCGAGGAGTTCCTCAGTAAGGTCCAGCGCCACACCATCGAGGCTCTGGCGCGGACGCGCACAGCGCCCGCTCCGGCCGCGACGCCGGCTCAGCCATCGCGCGAAAAGACAGAGGAGCAGCCCGTTCGTTCGCCTGACGCCGACGCTGCGAAGTTGCGGGCGGCGTACGAGAAACTCCAGCAGGAACGCGCCGAGCGCCGGCGGGAAAGCCGCCGCCACCATCCGCCCGCCGTCACCATCACGGCCGCGGAAGCGGAGGAGATCGTGGATGCGGCCGGGACGGCGCCGCGCGGCCGGTCAACTGAGTTCGCCCAGTCTGTTGTGGATCTCGGCGAAACCGTCACGCCCGCAGACCCGCCCATCGCCGGACTCCTGCCGGTCTTGGCATGGCCAGTGCCGGCTGCCACCCCGCTGGTTCGTCCTTCGCACGGGCTCCTCACGGAACAGGGCACGCACAGCATCGCGCTGCCTGCGGCGTCGTTTGAGCCGTCCCATCCGGCGCTGGCGGAGATCGACACGCCCGCAGCCCTGGCACTGCCGCCGGCGGTCACCCAGGCGCGGTTGCTGCAGTCCCGGGTGGAGTCCTTGTCGTCTGCCGCCGATCCATTGCTGCCACGTTCCGCACTCGCCCTGGCGCGGCCTGGCGGCCACACCGCCGAGCCGTTGACGGCCGAGTCCGATGGACAGGCCTTGCCCGTTCATGAAGCCGGCCAGAACGAAACCGCGCCTCTGAGCCTGCCGGAGATGGCTCCGTTGTTGGCGGAGGTGGCCCCTTCCCAGCCCATCGAGCGGGTGAAGGTGGTAGAGACTCAGGCTGTGACGGCCATTGGGCCCGTTTTTGACGCCGGACCGTCGGTGTCCGCCGCCTCCGGCGTTCGGCTCCAGTCTGACCGGCGCCCGGATGCGCCGGCCTTGAGCATGGCAACCGCCGGAACTGAACTCGCAATGCCTGAGCCCGTCAAAGGGCCGGTTGGGTTGCCCGCGTCCACTGCGGCGGCCGCCGAGACGACGCCTGAGTCCGCTGCGCTTCCAGCCTGCCCGCTCCGTCCACTGACGCCTCCGCGTGCAGAAACCCGGTCCAAAGTGGTCGAGATGCCGATTTCGCCAGCCGCCCGTGCCGCGGGACAAGACCAGCGCGCGGGGCTTGAAGCCGATATAGCTGGCGGTATGCCGCAGGGTGCCCCGCTGGCCGGCCCAGTGGACGAAGAAGGACCATTTCACGGATTGGCTATCGTGGTCGGCGTTGTCGACCACGCCCGCCTCGTGGCGGAGCATGGCCCCGTGGCGTCGGACCAGTTAATGGGGTCTATCCACCACCTCATCACGGGCCTCGCCGCAGATCAGGGCTCCGCCAGCCACACCGGGGACGACGAATTCGTGTTGCTGTTCGCCGGCGAGACCGGAGTTGCGGCCAAGCGCCGCATCCAACTCGTCTCCGAGCGCCTCTGGGATTTCCAACTGCGCTCTCTCGGCTCCTTCTCCGTGATCTTCAGCTGGGGTGCTTCCGAGTCCACCGGGGATTCCGCGCTGAACACCGTCCGGTTCGCCCGCGAGCAGATGCTGGAGAGCCAGCGCAACCGTCGTACTCTGGCGACCGGAGTCGGCCGCTTCCGTCGCCGGGCCGCCACTAGCTAAAAGCGTCCGGACGGGACGTCGAGTTTGAACTTACCGACCTGCTTGGTATATGATTCCTCTGGATCCTATGTCCAGGAGGTTATGGTCTGAAACGCCGAATTTTTCTCGCCGCTGCGGCAGGGGCGTCGGCCGCCTGCTCCCGTTCCCCCCTGCAACCCTCCTCTCTCCGCTTCCTGACACCGCCCGAAGCCGCGACACTTGCCTCCTGGGTTGAGACCCTGATCCCGGCTGACCTGGATGCCGGCGCCAAAGAGGCCGGGGTGGTGCAGTATATTGACCGCCAACTTACGCGCAAGTACAAGAAGCTCCAACCGGACTACCGGCACGCTCTGGCCGCCCTGGAACGGGCGGCGCACCAGACCAGCGGCGTCCCGTTCGGTGAGCTGACCCCCGATGCTCGCACGGCGCTGCTCACCGCCCTGGAGGCCGGCAAGGTGGACAAGCAGATCTTCTCCGATGGCGGCAAGGCGGCCTTTGAGATGGTGCTGGCACACGCCTTGCAGGGTTTCTACGGCAGCCCGCGGCATGGCGGCAACAAAGACTACGTGTCCTGGCGCATGCTCGGCGTGCCGCCCATGCCGGTGCGCGGCCGGCAGCACTACCAGATGGCCGAGACATTCCCTGTTCCGGAGAGGTCCTGATGGCACTGCCCAAAGTAAACGCCGTGATCGTCGGTGCGGGGGCGGCCGGGCCCATCGCCGCCAAGGAACTCGCGGTGGCCGGCTGGCGTGTCGTGCTGTTGGAGCGGGGACGGTGGGCCACGCCCGCCGATTGCCACAAGGATGACCTGATCAATCAGCGCAACTCGACGCTCGGCCATCCGTTCGGGCCGGACGACGATGGCAATCCGCGAGTGGTGGTGGACGCCCGGGGCAATGAGCGTATCGTGGAGCCCTCGGGCCCCGGCTACAACAACAACGCGGCCTGCGTGGGCGGTGGAACGCTCTCCTACGGCGCGATGGCCTGGCGCTTCCACCCGAACGATTTCCGCATGAAGAGCGAGTACGGCGCGAAGGTGCCGCGCGCGCTGGAGGGTTCTACGCTCGTGGACTGGCCGATCAGCTACAACGATCTGGAGCCCTACTACACCAAGGCCGAATGGGAGATCGGCGTCTCCGGCGACGTCAGCACAGATCCATTCCACGGGCCGCGCAGTAAGCCGCTGCCCATGCCGCCGCTGCCGCCCACGCGGGAGCACCAGATCCTGGAAAAGGGAGCCAAGGCGATCGGCCTGCATCCGTTCCACATCCCGATGCTGCGCAACTCGGTGCCCTACCGCGGCCGGCCGGCCTGCATGCGGTGCCGCTGGTGTGTGGGCTTCGCCTGCGAAGTGGACGCCAAGTGCGGTTCCCAGAACACGGTCCTGCCGGTCGCGCTGGCCACCGGCAATCTCGAACTGAGAACGCAGTGCATGACGAAAGAAGTGCTGATGGACGATCACGGCAATGCGACCGGCGTGACGTACTTTGATCGCGAAGGACGGTTGTGGGAGCAGCCGGCCGATCATGTGATCGTGTCCGCGTCGGCGGTGGAGTCGGCGCGCCTGCTCTTGAACTCAAAATCAAAGCTCTTTCCGGAGGGTCTCGGCAACCGCCATGATTGGGTAGGCCGCAATCTCCAGGGCCACACCTACACCGGCGCGCACGGGTTGTTCGATTTCGACACCTACGACGACATCGGCCCCGGCGCCGGCATCGCCGTCTGCGACCACAACCACGGCAACGACGGCCTCGCCGGCGGCGCCATGCTGGCCAATGAGTTCATCCGGCTGCCGTATCAGTTCGCCACCGGCACCCGCCAACCCGGCATGCCGCGGTGGGGCAAGGCCTACAAGGACTGGGTGCGCCAGTTCTACCGGCGGTCCATCGCCGTGCAGGGGCCCACCCAGGAGATGCCCGTGTTTGATTCGCGCGTGACCGTCTCGTCCAGGGTTCGCGACAAATTCGGCATCCCCGTGGCGCGCTTCTCGGGCTACAAACACCCGCACACCATCGAGATCGGCAACGCCATGGCGGAGAAAGCCGAGCAGTGGCTGCGGGCCAGCGGCGCCATTCAGACATGGCTGAAGAAAGCCGGCCCGGGCGTCTCCGGTGGCCAGCATCAGGCTGGCACCTGCCGCATGGGCGCAGACCCTCGGTCCTCCGTCGTAGATCCCTGGTGCCGGGTTCACGATACCGGCAACGTCTATGTGATGGACGGCTCGGTGCACGTCACCAACGGCGGCTTTAATCCGGTCCTGACCCTCATGGCCATCACCTATCGCGCGGCTGAGAAGTTGGCCAAGGAGGGCAAGCGTTCATGAAAGCTCTGATTGTCGCCGCCGTTCTCGCCGCCGCTTTGTTGCTTTCCATCCCCACGGCCAGTTTCGTCTATGAAGCGGGCGGCCCGGCTGCCTGCGCCCGCTGCCACGAGATGGGCTCGCCCGTCTCCCAATGGCAGAATTCGGCGCACCGAAACGTGGCCTGCGCCGAATGTCACGGAGACGCCCTCACCACGGACCCGAACTTCCATCTCACCAACGCCCGCCGTGTGTACGAACATGCCATGGGCGATGTCCCGGAGCGCGCCCGCCTGCGGCCCGCCGACGTGTTCTTCACCCTGGAACGCTGCCGGAAGTGCCATCAGCAGGAGTTTGCTGCCTGGTCCACCGGGCCCCACGCCATCACCTACAAGCAGATCTTCACCGACCAGAAGCATAACTCCACCCGGCACCTGATGGACGATTGCCTGCGCTGCCATGGTATGCACTTCGACGGCGGCATCCGGGACCTGGTCACCCCGCTCAGCAGCAAAGGCCCGTGGACGATGGTGCGCGCCGAGTTGACGGACCGGCCGGTGATTCCCTGTCTCACCTGCCATTCCATGCACAGACCAGGCCGGTTGCTGGCCGAGAGGAACCTGGAGGCCAAGACCGTCGGCGCGCGCCAGGAGCTCTTCCGCCCGTCGCTGGCCTTCTTTGACCGCCGCGAGATGGCGCCGGTGCCGCTGGCGCTATTGCCCATGCCGGCGGTCCGCGAAGGAGACCGTGCTGTGCGTGTCAGCCCCGATCAACGCCAGGCCCTCTGCTATCAATGCCATGCGCCGCTGTCCACCATGCAGGTCCGCTCCGGTGACGATCGTACGCCCATCGGTGTCCATGAGGGCATCTCCTGCCTGGCGTGTCACGACAAACATCGCCAGACCACCCGGGCCTCCTGCTCGACCTGCCACCCGAAGCTCTCCAACTGCGGCATCGACGTGGAGAAGATGGACACCACCTTCGCCAAGCCGGCCAGCGCGCACAACATTCACTTTGTGAAATGCGCGGATTGCCACCCCAAGGGCGTGCCCGTGCGCCGGGCCCTTACCCCGGCTGCCCGATAGGAGGTCTCGTGCTCTGGCTCCGGATCAGGCTGCTCGCGGCGATCTGGACGTCTGTGGCGCGCGGGCCATGGGCCGCCGCCGCGCAAGGGCAAGGGCAGGGCTCCAACTATGATCCGCCGCTCCGGTCCGCGCCGAAGCCGCCGCCCCCTCCAACTCAAGTCCAAGCGGATCGGCCGTTGCTGGAGATTCAGGAACTGGATTGGGCGGACAAGTCCACCTGGCTCAAGGCCGCGCTGCTGGTTGGGTCACTTCTACTGGTCCTGCGCGCCTTCCGGCAGATGAAACACAACGACGAAGAGGACTGAGCCGCTCCGCCTCAGGTTCAGGTTCAGGCGCGAATCGAGTACGATCCACCGGCCGAGGTGGCAAACTCCACCACGCCGTCGCGTTCGGTGTGCGGCAACACTCGCCCGTCTCCCGTGGTGCGGACTGTGGCCGGCCGCGGGCGCCAGGGGTTGGCGACGCGCGCCAGGGCGCCCTTTTCACTGCTCAGGTGGAGCGATGCCACCTGCCGGCCATCCCACTCGGCCGACACCAGAAACGCGCCGGCGGCGCGCAGATCCCGGAAACTCGCCCGGCCGAGATTCAGCGTATTCGGGAATACGCGCAGCACGCCATCGTAGCTCTGCAGCAGGCACTCGTTCAGCACGGCGGGCAGCGAGAGGTTCTCGGTCCACACGCCCATGCGCATCATGAAATCGTAGTTGGTCTCGTCGCGATAGCGGCCGCCGGTCTGCCGCACCCGGTCGTTGGCGTTGCCCAGCGGCGTCCGCGAGTAGCGCACCTCGCGCTTGAACCACTCCAGGTCCAGCATGGCCAGACGGGCGCGCACCATCGGCTGCCACACCAGATCGTTGCCGCCCTCCAGGCGCACCGTGCGCGTGGTGCGGCGGGCCAACTCCAGCAGGCCGGCGGGCGAGCCGAGGCCCACCTGCTCGGCCGGAAACACCGGTGCCAGCGTCACCGGTACGTTGAAGACATACTCGGTAGGGCCGTCGCGCACATCCAGCCACACCTGGCCATACGGGCCCTGGCCGGCTGGATAAGGCGCCAGATTCCGCCGCACTTCCTGCCACTTCGGGCGCAACTCCGCATCCACGCCCAGCACCGTGGAGCCCTCTACCATCGCATCCAGCAGGAACTCCGTCAGCGCCAGATCGATGATGCAGTCCTTGTTGAGCCGGAAGTCTACCGTGGCGCCCCAGTTCTCCGGCGAGACCGTAGGGATGATGTGATACTTGCCGTCCTCGCCTTTCTTTACGAAGGCGACCAGGAAATCGGCCGCCGCGCGCAACATCGGATAGACCCGCCGCAGGTACTGCTGGTCCAGCGTGTAGCGGTACTGCCACCACAGGCTCTGCACCGTCCACGGCGTTTCGCAGATTTCGTAGCCCCAGGGTGGCGCCGGATACGGATTCACGTTGCTGGGTACGGGATAGGCTGTGTGCGGGAAGTAGGCGCCCGGCAGTCCGAACTGGACGCGCGCGTTCCACTCCGCCATCGGCATCAGGTTCTCCACCAGCCGCGTATACGGCTCGTGCTGCTCGGCGTGATTGGAGGAAAACACGCCCCACCACACCTGTTGGGTGTTGTAGTTCATGTGGTAGTCGCCATGCCACGCCGTGCCGATCTTGCCGGTACTCCAATTGCCGAACAGGCCCGGCGCCACCTTGCCCGGCTTCAGGCAGCAGGCCAGGAAGTACTGGTTCTGATACCAGATCTGCTCCAATTCGCGGTCCGCGAACTCCACCGCGGATCGGGACCAGAACTGCGCCCAGTGCCCGGCCGATTGCCGCCGCCACTGTTCCGCCGGAGCCGCGGCGAAGCGCGTGGCCTCGGCCCGTGCGTGGGCCGCCGTATCGGCGTGGCCGTCGCACGGCGTAAACAGCGTCACGTCCAGCCGCAGCGGCTGCGCGGCCTCGCTGTGCAGCAAGACGCGCCGTCTCTGCCGGTCCGGCGCTTCGGCCCGCCACGCGCCGGCCAGCACGCCGTGGAGTGCGAAGTTCCGATCGTCCGGCGAACGCGGCGGCTTGGGCTGTGCGCTGGTCGGCGCGGTGGCCGGAAAGAGCTGGAAGCCCGCAAAGCGGCCGCCTTCGCCGGAGAACTCTGGCTCGGGCAACTGCGCCTCGCGGTCCCAGTTGGGCTGATAGGCGACCGAGACGATGGGCACTGCCACGTCGCTGCTGACCGATACATGGCCCTCCTCGCGGCTGACGAAGACCGTCAAGCGCACGGGCCGCACCGTGCCGCGCAGATCATCGTGCTCCAGTGAAACCGTCAGGATCCCTGAGTCGATCGCCAACTCCTGCCGCACCACGCGCAGCAGGCGCGAATCCCAGTGCAGCCACACCGTCCCGCAAGGCCACGGACGCGGCCATGGCTTGCGGTAAGACTCCTGCATCAGCGTTGAGTACTGCTTGAAGAAGTCGATGTTCGATTCCAGGAAGAGCATCTCCGGCTTGCCCTGCCGCTTGGCCTCCGCGCTGGCCCGCTCCCAGATCTGGAGCACTTCCGCGAAGGGCTTGATGTGCGCCGCGTGCTCTTCGCTGACACGGATGTCCCAGGCGTCGTTCTTGCCGATATGGAGACCCATCGCGTCGGGCCGCACCGTCACGCACACCCCAATGTCGCCGTTGCCCAGCAGCATACCTTCAAAGAAATCCGGCGTCGGCTGCGTGCGGACCAACGGGTGGCGGAGGGCAATGGCCACCGAATCCAGCCGCTGCTCAGCGCCCGGTGCGGGCGCGGCCGAAGCCGCCGCCGTCGTGGCGAGAAACGTGCGTCGTGTGGTGCTCATCGGACTCCTCAGCAATCGCAGGTCAACATGACGTCCACCTTGTGCCGGATGGTCTCGGCGGCGTCTGGCACGTGCAGGACATCGCACTCCGAACCCAGAATAT
>JBBQLF010000034.1:0-15062 GCA_038327695.1 Bryobacterales bacterium | reverse complement strand
GGCAGAGAAGGTCCACCGGGGGCAGGAAGGTCGGGTGCTGAACGGCTACAATCCCGGTGGCAGGATCTACGGGTACCGCAACGTACCGATTGAGGACCCGACTCGGACAGCCAAGTACGGGCGACCTGCGGTGCTGGGTGTCGCGTTGGAGATCATCCCTGGCGAGGCGGACGTCATCCGGCGGATGTTTGACCTGTACACCACCGGATTGGGGTTTGGAGCCATTGCTAAGCTGCTGAACTCCGAGGGTGTCCTCTCCCCTCAACCTCCCCGGAACAGGCCGTACAAAGGCTGGTGCCCGACAGCGATCAGGGCGATGCTGAACAATGAGCGTTACCGGGGCGTGGTGCTCTGGAATCGCACCAGGAAGGTCCGCAACCCGGAGACGGGCAAGAAGACCAGCAGGAAGAGGACCGACGTCACCCCGGTGAGGAAGGTGGTTCCAGAGTGGCGGATCATCACTGACGAACAGTGGGAAGCTGTCCGCCGCCAGAACGAGAGTGCCAACGCCAGCGGCATCCACAAGCTGGGTGGTCAATGCCGCACCGAGAGCAGCAAACACTATCTGTTCAGCGGCATCCTCACCTGTGCCACCTGCGGCTCCAACATGGTGATCGTCAGCGGCGGCGGCAAACGGGGCTACGTGAAGTACGGCTGCCCCCGCCATCGTTACCGAGGCACCTGCGACAACAAGCTCTACATCCGCCGGGATCGAGTCGAGGAGCAGTTGCTTGCGGCCCTGGAGAAGCGGGTCTTCCAGCACCAAATCCTGGACCGGGTTGTAGCTGGCGTAAGGGATGGCCTCTCCAAGCGCCTAAAAGAGATTCAGCAGCAGGGGGCCGTGCCGACGTTAGAGACTCTCCACCAGCGGCTGGCGGATCGCACGGCGCAGGCCTCGCGGCTGGTCGATGCAATTGCGCAGAGTGACGGCCTCGGGGTACTGGTCACCAAACTCCAGAGCATCGAGGCCGAGAAGAAGGCCGTTGAGGCCGAACTCGCCACCTTCCGCCCCAAGACATTCAGCTTCACCGAAGAGCAGATCCGCCAGCAGGTGACCAGGACTGTCCTGGCGCTCCGGACTCAGCTGGACGGTAACAACGTGCTAGCTGCACGTGCAGCCTTGAAGAAGCACATTCCGCAACTCGTGCTCACACCAGTGCTGTGCGAGGGCAAACCTATGTACAAAGTGTCGGGGGAGATGGACCTGACAGCCGGTGGGGACGCAAACCGCGTAATGCAAGTGGTGGCCAGGGACGGACTTGAACCGCCGACGCCGGCCTTTTCAGGGCCGCGCTCTACCAACTGAGCTACCTGGCCATCGGTAACTTTTCCCAGTTTAGCAAATCGTCTCTGGCGGCGCTATCCCGCCATTTCGCGGGTTCACCGCAACTGGTCCGTCAGCTTGATCAACGCGATCGTCTGCCGCGTCCGGCCCGAGTTGAAAAGGACAGTTTGCCCGGTCCGGTCAAACGATGCGTGGGCGTGGACGCTGCGCACCGTCTGGCGCAGACCGGCGGCCAGCAGACGGCGGTTGCCGGTGGCAGTATCAATGAGCCATAAGTTGCCCCGGCTGTCGTCGGCTACCAGTTGTTTGCCGTCGGGCCGCGCCGCGACGTGCCAGTAATCCCCGGGCAGCAGGCGGCCCTTGCCGGAGGGGCCGGCAATTACGATGCCGATTTTGTCCATGATCAGCGTCATCTCGCCCGTGTCCCGAATCCACGCCTCGTGTGTGATCCACTCCTTCAACGGCGTTACCCACTGCTTCCGGTCGATGGTGTAGTAGAACGGCCGGTTCGCCGTCCCATCGTCGTTGACTAGCCAAGTCCGCTGCGGCGCATAGCCGCCGGTCTCCCAGACATAGAAAATGACGGGCAGCTTCGGATGATGCTGGACATGGCCGATCCGGAAGCCCTGCCGTACTACCGTGCGCCAGGAGCCGGTGGCCAAGTCCATCAGCCCGATCTCCCAATTGGCGCCGTCGCGCTGCTTTACCAGCGTCAAAGATCTGCCGTCATGTGAGAGCGTCGGCTGCTGGTAACCGCCCGTGCGCGGCTCCGGAATCTCGCCGATCAGCCGGTCTTTCTTCGAGGAAACATCCAGTTCGTAGACCCTCGGTCCGCGCAGGTAATACACGATCTTCGGGTCGACCGGATGCGGGCAGGCGCTCGAGGCCGAGACGCCCTCGCCCGTGGTGAGCGCCTGGATCTGGCGGGCGGCGACGTCATAGGCAAAGATCTGCGACTTGCCGCCCTCCTTGCCGGCGAAGATCACCAGCCGGTTGTCGGCCGTGAAGTTGGAGAAATGGAAGTAGAGATTGCCCGGCTCGAGGCGCGAGGGTGCAAACTCGAGCACCTCCACGCCGCTGACGGAATCCTTGTAAGACTGTGCATTCAGGAGGCCTACTGCTATAAGAGCAGCTCTGGACAGGCGAAAACTTGGCATGGTGAGTATCTGTTGTGTATACTACATGGAAGGGACTCCCTGCATTCCCCCGCCATTTTCCAACCGGAGATCGTTATGTCTAAGTATTGCCCTGTCACAGGTAAGAAGCCCATTAGCGGCAACAGGGTCTCGCACGCCAACAACAAGACCCGGCGCGTTTTCGAGCCCAACCTGCACGAGAAGCGTTTGTGGTCTCCGGCCCTCGGCCGGTTTGTTCGCCTGCGCGTCAGCGCCAGGGGACTGAAGACCATCGACAAGCGCGGCGTTGACGTCGTGTTGGCCGAACTGAAGCTGCAGGGTGTGAAGTTCTAGGAGTTATCGATGCCGCGCATCATTATCAAACTGGTTTCCTCGGCTGGTACCGGCCACTTCTACACGACCACGAAGAACCCGAAGACCAAGACCGAAAAGATCGTCATCAACAAGTATGACCCGACTATCCGCAAGCACGTCAGCTATAAGGAAGCCAAGGTCTAGCAGGGTTCCGCGACGTTCCCCTCCACAGCCCGGGCCGCCCTTCGGGGCGGCCTTTGCCGTTCTATGGGCCTGTCGCGGTTGTGCGAACCTGGGAACTGATGTCAAAGATTAGAAGGCTCCTCGTCTGGTTGGGCGGCGCCGTCCTGGCGGTGACCGTGGTGGTGGCTGCCGGCATGGCGTTCTTCGGGCTCCGTTTTGACCTGGATGGTACGGGCATGCGGCCGCTGCCCTACGTGGACCGCAGCGAACAGAGGCTCAAGCAGATTGAGCAGCGGGCCGCCGTGGAACATCCTCCAGTCCCGGACTCCCCCGCCGGCCAACCGGCCGCGCAACCCGCTGTGGACACCAGCGCACCTTGGCCCTCGTTCGCCGGCCCCAGCCAGGACGGCGTCTACCGCCAGGGGCCCATCCGCCTCGATTGGCCGGCCAAGGGGCTGGCCGAACTCTGGCGCCGGCCCGTCGGCGGTGGCTACGCCTCAATGACTGTGGCGCAGGGCCGCGTGTTTACCATCGAGCAGCGGCGCGATCAGGAGGTGGCGGTTGCCTACGATCTTAAGACCGGGCGCGAACTCTGGGCCAACTCCTGGAAGGCGTTCTTTCAGGAGTCGATGGGCGGTGACGGGCCGCGCGCCACGCCGTCCTGGGCCGATGGGCGGGTCTATGCCCTCGGCGCCGAGGGCGAACTGCGCTGTCTGGATGCCCTGACCGGTAAATCGTTGTGGCGCACGAACGTTCTGACCGACAGCGGCGCTGCCAATTTGCAGTGGGGCATGGCTGCCTCGCCGATGGTCGTCGACGGCATGGTGATCGTGATGCCGGGCAAAGGCGTGACCGCCTATGACGCCAAGTCCGGCGCACGGCTTTGGAGCGCGCTAGAAGATAGGGCCGCCTATACGACACCGATGCTGGCTACCCTCGATGGGCAGCGCCAGATGGTCGCGGTGACCGCTGATCGCGTCCTGGGACTCACGCTGGACGGCAAGAAGGTGCTCTGGTCGCACCCCTGGAAGACGGACTACGACGTCAACAGCGCGCTGCCGTTAGTTGTCGACGGCAACCATCTGATTCTGACGGCCGGCTACGGCCACGGCTCGGCCCTGCTGGAAATCTCCGGAGGCGGCGCGCGCGAGATGTGGCAGAGCAAGGCGATGAAGTGCAAGTTCAACAACGCCGTGCTCCACCAGGGCGTTGTCTACGGCATCGACGACGGCATTCTCGCCGCCATGGACGCTCAGACCGGCCAGCGCAAGTGGAAGGGCGGGCGCTATGGCTTCGGCCAGTTGCTGCTGGCGGGCGACCATCTGGTGGTGCTTTCCGAGACCGGGGATGTGGTGCTCGTGAAGGCGTCACCGGACACCCATGTGGAGCTGGCGAAGTTCGAAGCCATCGAAGGTAAGACGTGGAATGTGCCGGCGATGGCTGACGGACTACTGCTGGTGCGCAACGGCGCCTGGATGGCCTGCTACCGAATCGGCCGCTGAGGCCAAGCCGCCATCCTTTGGCCGGCCTGGCGACGCTGGATCGTAATCCACGGCCAGTCGTTGGTTCGAAGCCCCACAACTCCCTACCGCGCCACCAGTTCCAAGGACTTGTTTCGGGCTTGCTCCTTGAAGTAGTCGAGGAAGAGTTTCACATCGATCGCGCCGAATTCGCTGCTGACCGCGTCGGCGATGTCGAGCACGGTGCGCTTGCCGTCGGCGAAGGCGCGAGCCTCCTGCGCGCCCAGGCCGGTCAGGCCAACGGGCTCCTGACCGCTGGCGCCTCTGCCACCACCGCCGCCGAAGCCCATGGCGCCGGCGGTGTCGCCCGGCTTGCGGACCGGCACCAGACGGGCGGCTTCGGCCTCGATTTCGGTCAGTGACTGGACGGAGGTGCCGCGGGCGGCGGCGTAGGACTGGATGCGGGCCGTGTCGGCGGTGATCCCGGTCTGGGCGAACGTGGAAGCCAGAGCGTCGACCTTGGCGGCAATGGACACATCCCCGGCGGCGAAGACCTTGGCCGAACGGATGGCGTCGGCTTCCCGGTCATAGGTGATGCGCATGCGGTTGATGGCGCCGCGCAGGGTGCCGCCATCGCCCAGCCACCTGAGCGTTTCGGCGAGCAGACGGCCCGAGCGCTCGGCGGCGTAGCCGGCCACCATCTCGGCCACGCGCAGGGCCTCGGGGCCGTAGGTGCTGGCGGCGACGAGAGTGGACGCCCAGGCGATGAAGCCGGCCCGCTTCAACTGGGTGGCGTCGGCGTTGAAGACGCGGTCTTCGCTGGTGTGATAGGCGATGTCGGGCCAGTTGTTGTAGAGCAGCGCCGGAATGCCCTGGCCCAGGTAGACGACGTGGTCCGAGGAGCCGTAGTGTTTCTCGATGTTGTAGTAGAACTGCTCGCGTGAGCCTTGCGGATCGAGGATCGGGTATTGATAGGCGTACGCGAGGCGGCGGTTGTTGACCTTCTCGCGATTGGTGTCGCCGACGAATTCGAAGAACTGCTGCGAGACGTCATTGACCCAGTGGTTGACCGAGTAGGGCGTGCGCATCATCCGGAAGCTGTTGCGGCTCTTGTTGACGTCGCCTCCGGCCATATCCACGCTGATGGCGGCGATGGTCTTTTTCGCGGCATCGGGGTAGCGGCGGAGATAGGCGATGGTGCCGGAAATCTCGGGCACCCACAAAAATCGCACTGTGCGGCGGGGACGCGGCAGCGTGCCATCGTCGATCAATTTCTTCCAGGCGCGGGCGATCTCCAGGATCAGTGCGCTGCCGGAGGCATTGTCCATGGCGCCTTGCTTGGCGACACCCTCAAACAGATGCGCAGCCAGCACCACTTCCTGGTCCGTGGAGCCGTCGCCCTTGATGACGGCCGTCGGGACCTGCATGTCCGCCTCATACTCGGTGGCCTTGACGCGGGCGCGGATGGTGATCTTCTCGCCGCGCTCCAGCATCTCCACCAACTCCATGCCGGCACGGTGCGAGAGACTGAAAGCAAATGTGCCACCGCCTGCGCTGTTCCAGGCGATCTGATCTGGCCGGTCTATGGGTTTACCAGTGCGATTGCTGAATGAGACGATGCCGGCCGCGCCGAATTCACGCACGGCGAGGGCAACCGCGGGGCCGGGCGATCCACTGATGAGCACGAGCTTGCCATTGATGTTCTTGCCGGCGTAGTCTGACTTGTCGCTGCCGCGGCCACAGTACACCAGATCTGTGGTAACGTCGGCGGTTTTGGAGCCCGTGGCGAGGGCGGCGGCGACATCGCGATAGCTGATGATCAACCGCTTGGCCGGCTGGGTCATCCAGAGTTCGCCCATCTCCCCGTCCCACTGTTTGGCGGTGAGAGGGAATCGTTCAATGTGAACGTCTTCCAGGCCGTACTGCCGGGCCATACGCTCGACGAAGGCGGCTTCGCGGTAGACGGTTTTGTACTCCTCGGCGAGGCGGTCCCGCTCATAGCCGGCGATTTCGATTATGTGATTCAGCGCCACCGAGCCGCTGATCTCGGCCACCATCGAATCAATCAGCGGTTGAGGAAGCAGCGTCTTCATATTGGGCTGTTCGGGCGGGCGCAGGTTGGGGGCGTCCACCAGTTGCGCGAGGGCCAGAACCGGCAGACACAGGACGGGAAGAATACGAGACCACATGATGGCGTTATTATACGTCCAGGCCTCTCTTGGGGTTGAGATGTGAACGTGTGGCTCCGGCCGGGCACAAGGAGAATGGCATGAACCTGAACAGACGAACCTTTATCGCCGGAGCGGGGGCTGCGGCCACGCTTGGCGCCGCACCGGGCGGCGAAACAAAGCTCGGAGTGGAGCTGGGTTGCATCAGCTCCTCCAAGTTCACCCCGTATCAGTATCTGGACTACCTGGCGGGTATCGGCGCGACGGTGGCGCAATTTTCCGCCCCCACCCTGGGGATCAGCCAGGTGAGCCCTGACGAGGACGTGATCCGCAAGGTCCGAGACCATGCCACCAAATTGGGCATCAGCACGCCTGCGATTTCGGCCGGCTCTATCTGTCCCAGTTCCAGCTCGTTCAAAAGCGAGTTCGGCACCGCCGAGGCGCAGATCGCGCAAGGGCTGAAGCTGGCGCGGTTGATGGGCGCCACCGCGATGCGTGCCGTTTTGGGCAGCGCCAAGGAACGGCCCCAGATCGAGATGCACATGCAGACGCTGAGTCGCGTGCTGAAAGGGATGCGCCAGCAGATTCGCGAATCGGGCGTGAGGATCGCCCTGGAGAACCACGGCGGCGACTTTCAGGCGCGGGAACTGAAAGCTCTGGTTGAAGACGTTGGCCACGACATTCTGGGCATCTGCCTGGACTCCGGCAATCCGCTCTGGATGCTGGAAGACCCGCACCTGACGCTGGAGTTACTGGGCCCCTATGCGATTAACAGCCACGTGCGCGACACCGCCGTCTGGCGCGTGCCGGAGGGCGTGGCCGCGCGGTGGGTCAACATGGGTGAAGGCAACGTCGACATCGATGTCTGGATCCGCAAGTTCCGTACCATGCATCCGGACGTGCCCGTGACCTTCGAGAACATCGTCTCCGGCCAGCCGCGCATCATCAAGGTCTTCGACGGGGCCACGTACAAGGACTTTCCGAAGATGCCGGCCGTGGAACTGGCCCGGTTCCTCGCGCTGGCCGAGCGGGGCAAGCCGGTGCCGGCGCCCGCACCGGCGGCGGGCAAGAGCCGGAGCCAGCAGCAACTGGAAGATCTGGAAGTCTGCTTGCGGTATACCAAAAAGCTTCTGGCGGCTGGCTGAAGACGCCGGCGGCGAGGCGGCCACGCTGTCCTCAAGGAGAGTAACGATGGTGGCAATGCGCTGGTTCCAGGCACGTGTGATAGCCGGTCCGATCGCGTTTTCCATGCTCGCCGCCGCGCTGGCCGCTTCCGGCCAGTTGGGAGAGTGGCGGCAGTTTCGAGGGCCCAATTCCTCCGGGGTGGCCGCGGACGCGGACCCGCCAGTCGAGTTTGGTCCGGCGGCCAATGTCGTCTGGAGGACGGCCATTCCCACAGGCCATTCGTCCCCCATCCTGGCCGGCGACCGGATCTACCTGACGGCGGTTGAGAATGAAAAGCTCCTGACGATGGCGGTGGACCGGGCGACGGGGCGGATCCTGTGGCGGCGCGAAGCGCCGAGACCACGGCGCCAGACGATTGACCGCCCGGCAAACGGCCCGGTGTCGGGCTCGCCGGTAAGCGACGGGCGCATGGTGATCACGTTCTTTCAGGACTTCGGTCTGCTTGCCTACGGGCCAGACGGCAACGAACTGTGGCGCATGCCGCTCGGGCCGTTCAGCAATCCGTTCGGCCACGGCGCCTCACCGCTGCTAGCGGGCGAAACGCTGCTGATGGTGTGCGACCAGGATACGGGCTCTTTTCTGCTAGCCGTGGACAAGGGAAGCGGCCGGGTGCTGTGGCGCACGGAACGCCCGCACGCGCAGCGGGGCTATGCCACGCCCATCCTCTACGATGCGAAGGACGGAACGCGGCAGGTGATCGTGGCCGGTTCGTACCGGTTGTCTGGCTACGATCTGAAGACCGGGAAAGAGGTCTGGTGGATCCGCCGTCTCCCCTGGCAGATCAAGCCGACCCCGATTGTGGACAACCACGTCGTCTACTTCGTCACGTTTTCCGGCGAGTCCGAACCGGGCCAGCAGGAGATTGTGCCGCCATTTGCCGACGCACTGGCGAAGCTGGATCTGAATCGAGACGGGAAGCTCTCCAAGGACGAGATCACCGATGAGCGCGCGCGCGGCCGGTTCGATGAGTATCTGGATCTGGATCGCAGTGGGTTTCTCGAAGAGCGGGACTGGATTCAGCTCCAGGAACGGAGGCTGGGTGAGAGCGCGCTACGCGCCTATCGCCTGGGCGGCACAGGGGACCTGACCGATACCCATCTGCTGTGGAAACAGAGCAAGACCCTGCCCAACGTGCCCTCGCCGCTGCTGTATGGGGGCGTTCTGTACACGCTGAAGGAGGGCGGCATCCTGACCTCCTACAATCCGGCCACAGGCGCGATTCTGAAACAGGCCCGGGTGCAGGGCGCGCCCGGCGATTACTTCGCCTCGCCCATTGCCGCCGCCGGGAAGCTATTCCTGGTGAGCGAAAGCGGAAAGGCCGCCGTGATCGAGGCCGGCCCGCAGTGGTCCGTGCTGCGGGTGAATGACCTCAAGGACGGCTCGAAGTCGACCCCGGCGCTGGCCGGCCGCCGGATGTACGTGCGCACCTACGAGTCTCTCTATTGCTTCGCAAAGCCGGAGTGAAGGCCTACTGCGGTTCGGCGGCCACCCACTCATACCAGGGCGTGCCGGCGCTGAGCCGCAGGCGGTACCCCTCATCGGTCTTCTCGATTTCCAGGGGTGCCATTCTCTCGCCATTGGGCCTCAACGGGTAGACCGCCATGGCCGGCGTCTGGGTCCGCACGAACACGACGGCTTCCACGCGTTCCATCCACACTGGGCCCACGCCGCCATTCAGATTGCCGGAGGGTTTGTTGGCCAGGTCGGGCTTCAAGGTGAAATAGCCCGTTCCATAAGGGACGATGGTCTGCGGCTCCGGTGGATTGCTGCCCGGCGCCGTGCGGAGCGTGTAGCCGGGATTGGACAGCAACATGCGGCGGGACTCAGCAATTGGGCGACCATCGAGGGCCGTTAACAGGATGCTGGCAAAGCCGCGGGCGGATTCGGCCAGTTCGACATCCAGCGCGCCGGCGGTGACCCGCGTCCTGCCTACGAAACCGAAGACGCCCGCCGCCTGCGGCGCGTGAACCAGGAAGAGGCGGGCCGGTTGATCGTAGGTCATCTCGCCGGTATCGGACACAGCCGGGAAGGTGATTTTGGCTCGCGCCGCTTCCGGCAGCGGGCCATCGAGATCCGGGCGGAGCCGCACCGGGTGGATGACGGCGTTGCGCGGCTCATATTGGCCCGCGGCAGTGAAGAACGCGTTGAATCCACCGCTGCGCCGCTCGCGGGTGTAACGGATGCGCTGTTCCAGCGGGGCAGGCAAGTCCATCGGCTCGCGGCCTGTGGCGATGACGCCGCTGCGGAACAGCCACGCCGATTGGCCTACGTTCGGGTACTTCGTCCAGTCTCCGTTCAGGTTGAACCCGTTCGGCACGCCGTCGTCCCAGCCGCGGCCATGGGCATAGGCAAAATGCATCAGCGCGTCCCAGTCCTGAAAGGCCGCAAAGACCGAAAACGCCGGGTTCATCTCGGCGGCATAGGTGTTGGGCCAGGGCTGGTTGAACTCGCTGACGGTGTAAGGGAATCCATGCGGACGGGCCGTGGCGGCCTGGAGAAACGGATCCAGGCCCGAGGCCAGGTTGGAGATGTCGCGAAACCGCCAGTCCCGCCCATCCCAGGACACATTGGGGAATGAGTAGTGATCCACGTACCAGTGCTTGTCAAAGTAATCCAGGCCCGCCTGGGAGTCCAGGGCCATGAGGCCGGAGAACTCCTGCTGCGTGCCGGTGACCGGCACCAGGGGGTCTACGGAGGCGCGCACGCCGGCGAGCAGCCGGCGTGAATAGGAGTTGTCCCGATCAGCCAGGAAGCGGATGAAGTCATTGGTGCGGGCCTGCGTGCCGGGCTGCAATCCGTCCGGCATGGCGATGTTGGCGGCCTCCAGCGATTCTGATTCGTCCAGCCCGCGCAAGCCTGCTTCGCGCAGCGACGTGTTGCGCACATAGACCGGCCCGCCGGCGTTTTCCAGCCAGAGTCCAAAGCGGCCGGAGGCGGCAGCGCCCACAGAGGCTGCGAAGCCCCAACGCACCTTCTGCCACTGGTTGGTGACTGTCAGGGTTCTGCTGGCCGCCGTGCCCCAGGGGCTCTGATCCTGACCAACACGCCAATCCACCCGGCCGGTCTGGCCGTCCGGCAGATCGGCGCGGATCTCCACTTCGGCGATGTAGGAGGTTCCGGCCGTGAGCGTGAAGTTCACCTGCTTGAGGATGACCCAGTTTCCGATCTGATCGAGAGTGACTTTTGTGGCGTCGCCGGCCGTCTCCAGGCGCGCGCGGGCCGGGCTGTGGACCTCCAGCGGCGCCCACCGGTCCGGCAACAACTCGGGACCATCGGACGTGCTGGCGCCCCAAGCCTGCCGGATCTCGCCGGTGGAGGCGCGATCAACGCCCAGAAATGCGTTCCATTGGCGCCGCGCCTCCCCGGCGTATTCGCCAACCACGGTGCGGTCAAACTCGCCCGTCTGCCAGGAGTACAGCAGTGACGTCTCGTTGTTCAGCTCCACCATCGCCAGGACGGGATCGTCGCGCAACTCGAGCGCGCCGAGCAGCCGCTCCGCGTACTCGGCCTGCAAGGCCACCATGCGAGGCTCGATCATGTGCAGCGGCTTGGACTGGGCCGGAAACGTCACACCGGCCGGCAAGGCCGGCACCTGATCCACGGCCGGGCGGAAGACGTAGCCCACCTTCACGTTGATGTTGGCGTAGATGCCCTCCGCCTTCAGCGCGTCAAGAAACGTGCGCAGCCGCGCCATGGAGATGGGGTTGAAGGCCGGGTAGGGGCCGGTGGTCAGGATGGAGTTTGCGTTGGCCGGGTTCGAATCGGGCTGCGAGTCCATGTGGTGGAACCGAACCAGATTGACGCCCATCCGGCGCAGGCGGCGGGCGATCCGCGGCGCATCTTCCGGGGTAGGGAAGTTGGCCCCAAAGGCGAGATTGACGCCGAACATCCGCACCCGCTCATCGTCGCCTGTGTTTGGCGTCAGGTCCGCGCCCACGCGATAGAACTTACCATCCCGGACGAAGATCCTGTCCTTGGCTTCGAGGGGCTGGTTGAGAAAGCTGAAGTCCGGCGCGCCGGACAGCCCGTCCTGGTCGATCGGGAAGGGATAGAAGGACTGCTGCGCGAGCAGCGGCAATACGAGGAAGGACAGTAGAAATAGGCGCATAGCGGAGTTCCCAATCCGATGCTATCAGAGCCGGACTCGCGGATTTTCGGCCGTGGCTTCAGGCGGATTCGACCCGGCTCCACTCCCCGGCGGCAGTGAGCCCCCAGAGAGCGCCGTCCATGTCGAGCCAGGGCCCGAAAGGCTGATCCGGTTTGGGGCCGGAGCCGAAGCGGAGGATGTTGCCGTCGGGGTCGCTCACCTGGATCTCGCAGGCCCAGGAGAAATTGGTGGGCGCCTGGCGGATGCTGGCGCCAGTGGCTTGATATTCCGCGTGGAGCTGATCGACGTCGCTGACGCCGATCCAGGCCCAGGCGCCGGGATTACCCTGATCGCCTTCGGCGAGAAAGAGGCAGCACCGGCCGCGCGAAACCGAGGCGAAGCGCCCGGGGCCTTCCCAATCCAACTCGAAGCCCAGCTTTTCGACGTAGTAGCCGATGCTGGCGGCCAGGTGCCGGACACGCAAGACCGGTGTGGCGCTGCCAAACTGATTTGCATCTGCCGTGTCCATGGGTTAGTCCTTTCTTCCATATTGCCGGAGTAGTTCATCGGCCTCAGCCGAGCCCGAGGGAAAGCGGGTTACGGATTCGGGTCGCGCGCCGGCCTGGAGGAGGGCTGCGACAATATCCAGGGATTGGTGCGGCGTCCATTCGTCCTGGTCCGCCTGGGCGCGGACGGCCAGGGAAAGCGGAGTCTCGCCGCGATGATCGAGTGCATCCAGCGGTGCGCCGCGCTCGATGAGCAGGCGGACCGTGCCGCGGCGCTCGCGCCAGACGGCGGCATGGAGAGCGGTCTCTGAGGGCCAGCCTTGGCGGATGCCAGGGGCGGCGATGTCGAAACCAAAATCGAGGAGGAGGCGCACGCCGACTGTGTTACCGGCGCCGGCGAACTCGGCCAGCAGAGTGCCGTGGTGCGGCCGCAGCCTGTCAGCCAGGGTGGGGTCGGCTGTGAGCAGGGCGCGGGCGGCGGGTTCTTCGGCGCGGGCGCAGGCGGCGAGGAAGGCGTGGGGCGGATCCAACTTCGCGGAGAAGCCGCGCTGCTCGAGCAAGCGGAGCACGTCGCCACGGCCCATGCGAGCGGCTACGGGAAAGGCGGGCTGAGGATCGGCGCCGTGATCCAGGAGCAATTCGAAGTATGGCAGGGTGTTGTTGCGTTCCAGCGCGTGCTGGAGTGTGGGCTTCGCGCCGTGTGCCAACAACGGCTTGAGGCCGTCATAGTGATGCCAATCCAGCTTGCGATGCGCCATCAGCGTGAGGTTCACCGGGGAGAGCTTGCCGTTCTGGACCAGGACCATCATGACGCGATCGTCGAACCACTCGGGCGCGTGATAGGCCACCTCGCCGTCGTTGGGATCGGCGCCCCAGTCCAGCAGCAGGCGGGTGAGCTCCGGGTGGTGGGCCACGCCTGCCGCGCCGTAGAGTATGCTTTCGAACTGCGGCTCGCTCTGGTGGCCGGGTTCGGCAAAGCCTGTATTGGCGCTGGCGCCGGCGTTTAGAAGGGCCTCAGCGGCGCGTACGAATCCGGCGGACCGCGCGTCATCCAGCCGGAGATAGCGGGAGAAGCAGAGGTGCGTGAGGGCGTCCCACTGCCGGGGGCCGCCCGTGGCGGTGGCGCTGCCGGGGTCGTGGGCGAGCCACGCGCGGACGGCCGCGTCGTCGCCGGTAATGGCAGCCGCGTAGATGTTGCTGCCGGCCAGGCCAGGGTGAGCGGCGAGGATCGCTTCGGCGCGTTCCAAGGTGCCGGAGGCGTGGCCGGCATCCAAGGGTGCACAGGCGGCCTCGATGAAAGCGGCGAGCGGGTCCAGACGCTCCACGATACGGTGATGGCCGCGGCGAGTGGCCCAGGCGAGCGGCGTGGCCCAGGGCGGGTCGTCCGGCAGTTCGGGCTTGGCGCCCCGGCTGAGCAGGAGATCCACCATTTCGAGTTGGTTATCCCGGGCGGCCCAGGCGAGCGGGGTGGAGCCGAGATCGTCGTCGCGCAGGTTGGGGTCCGCGCCGTGGTCTAGAAACACTCTGGCGCGCTCGGCATCGCCCCGGCGGGCGAACTCGTGGAGGCGGGTGACGCCGAGCCAATCGGAGTGGTTGGGGTCCATGCCTTGCTGGAACAGATATTCGGTGAGCTCCGGGTTCCGGGCGGTCACGGCGACGCGCCGGGCGAGGCCCGGTTGGTAGTGGAGCATCAGGCGCGCGAAGGCGTCGTGGCCCTCCACGGCCGCATTGGCCAGAGCTTCGGGGTCGCCGGCAAGGGCCGGGTTGGCCGCGAAGCGGGCGGCGGCGGCTTCGACGTCGCCGTAGTAGGCGCTGATCTCGATGGTGCGCTGGGCACCATAGGAGGTGAGAAGCTCGACCATGGGCTGGTCGCCGTTGTTGATGGCTCGGCTGAGGCAGTCCGCCGAACTCTCCACGGCCGCGTTCGGATTGGCGCCGCGCTCAAGCAGGAGTTTGGCGATTTCGAAGTGCCCGTTGGCGGCCGCCGAGTACAGCGCGTGGCCGTGCGGCGCGATGCCTTCTTCGGGCAAGTTGGGATCCGCGCCGCGCTCCAGCAGCAAGTGGACAATCTCCATGTGGCCGTTGGCGGCGGCGTTGCGGAGGGCCGAGCCGCAGCCGGGATAGTAGGAGTTGTAGTCCGAGTTGCGATTGGCCAGCGCGCGGTCCTGATCCAGCAGTTCCCGGACCCGGGCGAGGTTGCCCATATGGGCGGCGGTCCAGATGTCGAGATAGGCGCCGCGGCCAATCAGGTGATCGAGGACCTCCTCTGGCGTGGCGGAGGTGCCGGCGGGCACGTCGCGCCAGCCGCGGTAGTGGTAATCGCCGTTGCTGAGGTGAATGGGCCGCGCGCCATCGAAGCGTTTCGCATTGATCTCGGCGCCGCGAGCGAGCAGTTCATCGATGAGATCGATCTGGCGGGTCATGACGGCCCAGTGGATGGGCTGGTTGGAGCGCTGGTCGCCGGCGTGGAGGAGGCCGGGCATGGCGTCGAGCAACCAGCGCACGCGCGGCAGGTTCGACTGCCGGATGGCATTGGCGAGGCCGTCGCCCTTGGGCGAGGCGTTGAACTTGTTGGCCAGGACGGACTCGATCAGTTGCCGCATTTCGGCGTAGCCGCGGTCGCGGGTGATATCCAGCAGACTGCCGAAGTAGGCCAGGCTGAGCGGATCGGCGCCGTGTTCCAGAAGAAACGCCGCCGCGGCGGCCTGGTTTTCCCGGACAGCGAAGTAGAGTGGGGTACGGTAGGCCCAATGGCAAC
>JBBQLF010000033.1:0-15074 GCA_038327695.1 Bryobacterales bacterium | reverse complement strand
ACTTCGCCACCCAGTCCCGTGTCCTGACCCAAACCCGATAGGCACCTGCCTGCGGCAGCTGCGCGTCCGTTGATGCGTCCGCTACCGGCGTGCCGATACCGTGTGCCAGCAGAAAGGGCGAGCCCATCTGATCCATGAACTGCTGATCCACAACCCATCCGCCCAGGTGTGGAAAGCTCTCGGCTTCGACGAGTACGCGCTGCTGGGCGAGGGCCACTGTGGCCAAGAGCAGTGCGGCTAGGATTGAGACGTGATGGCGCATGGCGTATGTTGTCCTCGGGCGCCTACTGGCCCTCCGTGTTCGTGTAGTAGCGGACGTAATCGAACAGAACGCGTCCGGGGAGCTTCGATTCATCCACGGCGTCGGTTTTGCCGAGGAAGGAGGCGATGGAGGTAAGCCAGACATGGAGGTCGCCGTGAGGCAATGCGGAGACGTTCACGGTCTGGACCAACTGCCCGTCGAGGAAGTACTTCACGGTCTGCGGCGTGTATTCGCAGCCAAAGACGTGGAACTCGGCGAGACTCGCCATCGTGACAACCTTGTGACCGAGGCTCACGTGGGGGTCGGGCCATTTGTGGACATTCACTCCGTACCTGGTGAGGCCGATGGAATCGTTCTCGATCACGTCGAGTTCGAGTTGGGTCTTCGTCGTTCCAGTGCCACCGGAGCCGTCATGGCCCATCATCCAGAAAGAAGAGTGCCAGCCCTTGCCGGCCAGGACGCGGAACCGCGCCTCGTAGTAGCCGAAGCGGAAGGCCTGCTTGCTGATGACGCCGGAGCCAGTGTACTCTTTATCCCCTGCCTTCTCCTTTTTCAGGTTGAGTACCAGATTGCCGTTCTCCACCGTGACGTTCGCCGGTAGCTGCGTGCTCCAGTGCTTGGAATCAGTCCGATAGTTCCACTTGTCCTTATTGAGCGTGGAGCCGTCGAACTCATCGGCCCACTTCAGCCGGTAGCCGGATGGCGCCTGGGCAAACAGACAGAGGGTCTGTGCCGCAACCAGGGCCAACAACGCAATTCGTCTCATGAACACCTCCCACAAAACCTATTCCTTCAGGCGAACCGCAGCGCCACGACATCCACCAGATTAGTCCGTTCGCCGGCAGGCAAGTGGACGCTCACCACGCCGTTCGTGTAGTCAAAACTCAGCAGACCGCCCGTGCGAAGCAGGCGTGCCTGCTGGGGCTTTGCCGGCGCCTTCACCTGAACGGCTTTCATCTCCGGCGTGACATGGAGGAACCACGTATTGCCTTTGATGGTGACAGGCGTTTCGCCGCTGTCCGGCCACGCGCCGGGCGTCGTGCCGAACAGCGGCTCGCCGCTGTGTTTCATCCACGCGGCCATCTGCTCCATGCCGTCCCAATAGGGCTTGGGCATCGAACCGTCAGGAGCCGGTCCCACGTTGAGCAGCAGATTGCCGCCCCACGCGCGTACCGTTAATAGCCGCGTGAGTACCGCGCCCAACGGCAGGTACTGCTCCTCGTTCCGCTTCACGTAGCCCCAATAGGGCGCGTTCCAGATGCTGCACAGCTCCCACCAACCCGCGGGCCGTTCCTTGGGGAACGAGCCTTCCGGAGTTAGAAAGTTTCCGGTCCCGGCGCCCATGCGATTGTTGATGACAATTCCGGGCTGCAATGCGCGCAGTTCCGCGGGGGTCATCACGACGTCAGCCATGTCGAACCAAAGCAGATCCACTTTGCCATAGCGGGTGAGCAGTTCGTGGATCTGGCCGCGGTTGTATTCGCGGAAGGCGCGGTCGAACTCGGGAGTACGCTCAGGCAGGGAGACGGGTTGAAACCGCTCGTCGTAGCCGGGGACCTCCGGGTGGTCACCAGATTGACTGCGCCGCCGGCAGTGAACCCGTACTCCGCCGACATCGGCCCGCTCTGCACCTTGAACTCCTCCACCGCGTCGACGGCCGGAGGAATGGAGACCTCACCAACGTAGCTCAGCGTATTGTTGTTGCCGTCCAACATGCTGGCGTTCACCGCATTGGGGCCGCCGTTGATGCTCACCGAGGAAAGCGCTACGCCGCGATCACCGAAGCCGGATTGGGTTGAGCCTGAATTGGAGACTACGCCGGCGGTCAGGAACGTGAACGCCAGCGCGCTGCGCCCGTTCACTGGAAGTTCCTGCAGCCGCCGGTTCTCCACCACCTGGCCCAATGTGGCACTTCCCGTATCCACCAACGCCGCCTCCGCGGTGACGCTGACAGATTCGGCCAGTTGGCCGATCTCCAGTGCAATATCCACGCGGGCATTCGGGTTCACCTGCAGAACAATGCCGCTTCGCACCACGCGCTTGAAGCCGCCGGCCTCCACCTGCACTTCGTAACGGCCGACCGCGAGTCCAGGAGCAGTGTAGTTGCCACTGTCGTTGGTGGTGGCATTGAATGCCGCCGAGGTGTCCACCTGAACGGCCCGGACTTTCGCTCCTGTGACGATGGCGCCCGCCGGGTCAGTCACTGTTCCTGAAATGGTACCTGTACTCTGTTGCGCCGCCAGCGGCAGCGCCAAACACAGGAGAAGGGCCGAAGAGAGCTTCATCATGGAATTGACCTCGAAGTCGTGAACTCGCACCTAGGTCACCAGAATGTCAGCTTGCCGCCGGAATAGCGCCTGTGTTTTGGACTACGGAAAAGTAGTCTTTTCGGACTATGCCGCCGCGGTTAGTCCACGTGAAAGAGGCCGCGCTGGATGGCCAGAAGAACCGCCTGTGTGCGGTCCGTGGCTCCGGGTTTGTCGAGAATGCGGCTGACATGGATGCGGACGGTGTTTTCGGCAATGCCCAACCGCCCACCGGCTTCGCGATTGCTGCAACCGCGCGCCAACAGAGTCAGGACTTCCAATTCCCTTGCCAGTCAACTCCGACCCGGGGATGCGTTCCGCCAGCGGCATGGCGATGGCAGGCGTCACATACCGTTTACCGGCCCTGACGGCGATGATCGCCTTCACCAGTTCCTCAGCGCCGGAATCCTTAGTCAGATAGGCCAACGCTCCTGCCCGCAGGGCGCGATGCACGTCTTCGCTGCCTTCGTAGTTGCTGAGCGTCGCGCAGTTGCAGCACGCCGCCGTCGAAGGTCCCGATCCAAAGGGTACTGTCGCTGGCCGGCAAAAGCGCGGACACCCAACGTTGCGAGAGCTTCAGCCAGCCGTCAGCAACCATCGGGCGGAAGACCACGCCATCGAAGCGGGCCATGCCTTCGTCAGTGCCTACCAGCAGATAGCCATCGTTGCCATGCCGCACGGCGGAGACGTAACTATGCGGCAGTCCCTGTTCCACCTGCCAATACTGCTTGTGATACTGCGAGATCTTCAGATTCGGGTCCAGCGCGGGCAAAACGCAGGTGAGCCCTACGCCGATTAGCGCCAATCGAATCGCAGCGTGCATCGTGTTCATCGCGAAAGCCAACCACAACAGCTACCACGCGCCCGGCGATGGGGCAACTGCAACTGCCGTTTGTTGCGGCGACGCCTAGGACCATGAGGCCCGCGGATGCCTTCGCATTTCAGGCCAGAAGAACCTGCTTGGGCCGAGACGGTATCCTCTTCGCCGATTGCTTCGCGTGCGGAAGGCACACCGCACTTCTACTACAAATGCGGATCGCAGTCAGCCGCAAGCCACGATTTTCGCGCTTGCCATCCGCTCTGGCGCTTGCCGTCGCGGTGCAGGCAGCTATGCAATTCATGGCAGCCGAATCCGGACTAGTCACACGCCTGGCGAGTGGTACATAGGGAGCCGGGAGCATCGGCTTAAGGAGGCACTACACGGGTCCGCAGCCGCTGCTGAAGCTGGCCGGACTGTGCCCTGTGGAGGAACTGATTCAATCGGGTCATGCTTGCCACCTCCTTTTTGCCCCAATAGGGATGCATGATTCCCGCCGGCCAGTGTGCGTGGCTGCCCAGAATCAGCGAAGCAGCATACATTCTTGGCCACGGAGATCCATCCTGCCCCACTTACCAGATCGTGACGGGTGTTGGGGACGAAGGCCGGGAGGAAGCGCTTGTGTAGCTAGCCGGTCAGCGGCGCGGTCTTTCAGTATGGATTTGGGCGACGCCTGGGAGTTCGCCGATTCACCGGACTATCCAGAGAAATTCTCTTGGCTGCTACGCGCGGCGGATTGCGTAATAAGGCTGGTTGGAGAGGCCGGCATCGAGGCCCGGGTGCAGCCAGGCGTGCCCGGCGGCGTCGCGCATCTCGAAGAAGTACATGAGAGGAAACGCCGAATCGGTGAACTGGCCAGGGATGGTGAAGCGCCAGAGATTGCCTGCGGCGGTCATAGGCTCCACCTGATACGATTCGGCCTGGTTCACGTGCCGGTAATGAATGGACACGGTCTTCGCGGAGGAGGTCAGCTCGAGCAGGAGTGGCTGACCCGGGCGAAACGAAGCCGGGGCGCGATGGGACAGTGGAGGCGCGGCGGGCCGCGGCTTCAGCCAGGCCGGCGGCGCCGTGGGCGCGACTGCCGGATCGGTGGCCTTCGCCGCGAGTATCGTCTCCATGGCTTTCAGATCCTGCTCGATGGCGGGCAGCCGATCGGCCCAGTGGCCGCGCAGGTGAGGCGCTTCGCCGAACGAAATGTCGTCCATGTAAGCGCCGCGCGTGGCCTGGACCAGCCGCACCCACGCATCGCGCGCCAGGCGGTACTCGGCGACGGCGTTGCGGAGGTTGTGGACTTCACCGTTTGTTTCGTGGATGGAAAATGCGATGGCCGCACGAAGTTTGTGGGCGAAGAAGCGGCCGAAGCAGTTGCACGCGGTGACATCGATTGCCAGGCGGCGGAATGACGGATCGCCGGCATTGGCCGATTTCGCGCGGGCGGCGGACAACTGGCGCTCCGACTCCCGGGCCATGCGCTCCAGCCAGAGCGCGACGTCGACGGGCGTATAACGAGCCTCTGTCTTGCCGCTGGTGACGGTGGCGGCGAACTCGTGCACGGAGCAGAAGAGAGCGGGGTCGAGCGGGCTGACACGGCTGAAGACGCGGGGCGGCCGCAGCTCGCCGAACGGATGCGGGATACCGGGCGTGATCGGGAGGTTGGTGTAGAGCTCCTGCCAATAGGAAAGGCCGGAGGCGGAAGGCATGTGCGTGGAGGTGACCAGCGGATGGATCCGGCTGGCCAGGCCGAGCGCGGCCTCGACGGGCGCGGCGGCCAGTGGCCCGTATTCCTTGCGCAGATAGCGGCGATAGTCGTCGGGCTTGGCATCGGGGTCGTAGAGGCGGCGGCCCCAGAGGCGATAGGTGTAGAGGTACTTGCGCCAATCGCCGCCCTGCGGCGCGAGGGATTTGTCGGCGTAGATGGGGCGCTCGGGCGAGTGGCCGCTGCCATGACGGCCCTTGAAGGAGAGCGGGTCGCAGAGTTCGATGCCGAGCGCGCCGCAGAAGCCCGCGTGGCGGCCGTAGCCGGCGGCCATCAACGGATCACCCCAGAGCAGCAGCTTCTGTGTGCCCGGCCAGATGCGGAAGTAGACGCCGTACTGGCGATCCTCGGGCAGATAGTCGGCGTAGCCGTAGCGCGTGAAGCTGCGCTCCAGCGGTGTGCTGGAAGCCTGTGTGCGCTCCTGCTCACGAATTGCGGCTTGATGCGCGGGCAGGCCCATGTGCTCGGCGGTGAGCTTGGGGGATACCTTCACAGGCTGGCCGGTGTCGAGCGCCATGCGGATCTGCACGGCGCCGATGCCCTTCGAGTGCAGGTCGATCTCAACGCGGCGGCCGCAGTCCTTCACCGCGGAGAAGACGGTCTTCCAGAAGTCGTTCGAGCCGTCGGGGATGCCGCTTTCCGAATGCGCGCGGAAGGTGATGCCATGAATGGCGGGGCACTCCTGGAGCAGCGCCGCGAGGGCGTCGCGGCAGTAGGCGGCGTGGTTGGCGGGCGTGAGGCCTTGAATCGTGTAGTTGGCGCGCGGGCTGTCGATCAACTGGTAGGTGTGTGACCACAGGCCGAGCTGGAAGTGCAGACCCTGCGCGGCTGCTTCGTTGCTGATCCACTTGAGCGCCGCGAGATTGCGCGCGGGCTCATCTGCGGGCAGGCCGGCGACCTTCACGTCGTAGCGGGGCAAAGAAAGCAGGTAGGGGTAGGCAAAGATGAAATAGCTATCGACGACGCGGCGGGGCAGGTCGTAGCCGAGGCCGAGCGTGAGGCTGAAGCGGTTGAAGCGCTGGGCGATCAGCATCGCGAAGTAGTCGCGCCAGAACGCCTGGTTGTAGAACCAGGGCTTGTCCTCGAGCTCGCTGACGAACAGGCGCGCGATGCTGCGGACGGAGTTCACAGGCTGCTCGACGGCCGGGGTGACCCCGCCTAGGGCCGCGCCGTGCCGCACGCGATCGGCGAGCTCGAGAATGCTGTACACGATGCCGCGCGTGTCGCCGCCGGAAACGAGCAGCACGGGCTGGTTGTCCAGGCGTCCGGGAAGCAGCGCGAGCGATTCGGGCTTGGCGGGCAGAGCGGCCGCGCCGGCGATCTGCCGCGCCTCCCGCGATGCCGCGCTGGCGATGACGACGCGTTGCGCGGGCTGGTGGATCTCCCCGAGCGAGTTGTGCACTTTAGCCTGTTGGCCGAGCGCCAACCGGAGTTGCTCGAGCGCGTGGGCGATGGGCGGCGCGCCATCGGAGAGGTCGAAGATGTTGACGTGCGACGACTGCGCCCTGGCGATGGTGGGGGCCGCGGCGGTCAGGGCGAGGAAGTCCCGCCGGTCTAGCTGTGCCATGTGAGTCCTGCTTTCTCGAAGAACTTGCGGTCCCACTCGGCGCCCAATCCCGGTTTGGTGGGCGCGTGGACGTAGCCATGTTTGTCGAAAGGGTACGGTTGGACGAAGCCGGCCTGGAAACCGGCGGGATTCCAGTAACCGGGGTCGTACATGTACTCCAGGTGGCCGGAGTTCGCGACCGCGCAGTGGAGGTGGATGTTGGCCAACAGGCCGACGCCGCTCTTGCCGTGATGCGGCCCGAAGAGAACGCCGAAGGCCTGGGCCATGGAGGCGATCCTGCGCATCCAGGAAAGCGTTGCGCCGGTGACGGGGTCGGGTTGCAGGTAGGAGTAGGAGCCGTGCACGAGGAACTGGCGGAAGTCGTCGCCGGTATTGGTCTGGCCGCCGGCGAGGTGCATGTGCTTGAGCTGTTTACGCACGCGTGCGAGCGCTTCGTACTCGTACCGGTTCAACGGTTCTTCGAGCCAGTAGACGCCCATGTCCTCGAGCGCGCGTGCCATCGTGGAGGCGCGGGCGAAGTCCCACACCGGCGGCGGGTCCGTTTTGAGGATGGTGGCCTGATTCGCGTCGACCATCACATCCATCTTGCCGCCCACCGCTTGCACCACGGCTTCCGCGAGAGCCAGGTCCTTCTTGGGATCGATCTCGTGGAGGCGCAGTTTAATGGCGCGAAAGCCGAGCTCATAGAACTTCAGCGCGTCCTCGGCGCGTTCTTGCGGGCCCTTGCCGAAGTGAACAGTATCGGCGTACGCCTTTACTTTGGTGGAAGCGGCGCCCCAGAGCCGGTAGAGCGGCTGATGGCACATCTGGCCGATGATGTCCCACAGGCCGATCTCGAGGAACAAGAGGCGCACGGGCGACTTCTGCTGGAAGAACGCCTTATCGTGCGCTTCGAGTTCGAACGGGTCCTTGCCGGTGAAGTAACGCTCGGCGCGCGACTGCACTTCCTTGCCGATGCCGGGCGGCAGCCGGTAGTCGCCATCCATCGTGGTGCCGATCACGCCCCCATCGGTGAACAACTGCGTGATCACATAGTCGCGCGTGTCCTGCGGAATCTTCTTGGGATCCCAAGGCAGTACGAGTCCCTTGCCGGTGGGCACGCCGCGCACCTCCACGGTGTGCACGCGCGTGATGCGCGGCGGCTTGATGCCGGCGGGAAGTGAGGGCGCGAGCGAAAGCGCCGCGCCGAGTGAAGCAAAGCTGCGCCGGTTCATATTAGAAGTAGAGCTTCAGCGCCATCTGCACTTGCCGTGACGTGCGAATGAAGAACACCGGATCCCCGGCGCTGCTGATGATGCCCGCGCCGGTGGAGCCGATGCTCGCGTTGGGCGGGTTGAACTGCGGCGTGTTCGGCACGTTGAAAATCTCCGCCCGGAACTCGAGGCGGCGGCGTTCATCCTTGCCGAGCGCGAAGTGCTTGAACACGGAGAGGTCGATCATGCGGGTACCCGGGCCTTCGAGGACGTTGCGGGCCGAATTGCCGAACTGGAAGGGCGCGGGGGTGGTGAATGCGCCGATGTCGAACCAGCGCTGCAAGGTGCGCTGGCTGGGGTCGAGGTTGCCGTCGCGGATGCGGTCGGGCCGCTGGCCGCCCGCGCCCGCGCCCAGCGTGTTCTGCGCCGAGGAGGGACTGAAATGCTGGCCGGTCATGTAGCTCTGGATGCCGTTCAACTGCCAGCCCGCGAAAATCTGCTTCACAATGCCGTGCGTCCCGGATAGGATCCTCTTGCCGGGGGCGAAGGGCGGTTCGTAGCCCCAGCTCAACACCATCCGGTGGCGGATGTCGGAGTCGGCGTTGCCGCGGTCGGCGCGCATGTTGCGCGGATTCTGGACGCCGCCGCCGTTGTCGCCGCCGCCATTGTCGATGTAATGCGCGTACGTGTAGGCCGTGAGCAGGGAGAAGCCGTGCGAGAAGCGTTTTTCACCGGTGAACTGGAAGGAGTGGAAGTTGGAATCGCCCGCGCGGTGCACGCCGTCGGCGTTGGCGAGGCGCGGGAACGGACGCCGCTGCGCGATGGGCGCGGAGCCGGGGATCGGCTGGTTGATGTTCGGGAAGATGAACAGGTGCGAGCCGTGTGACCCGACGTAGGCGAAGGTGAGCACGGTGTCGAACGCGACCGAGCGTTGGATGTTGAAGTTCCACTGTTGCAGGTACGCGTCGGGGTCGCCGCGCGGTGAGAACTTGAAGTTGGCGTTGGTGGGGTCGAACGTGTCGGGGCGCGCGGAGGGGAAGCCATTGGAGATCGGCTTCACGGTACGCAGGTCGGTGGCGAAGGTGTTGTTATTGATCGCGATGTTGCCCGCCTTGGGCGGCGTCTTCGAAGGCAGGCGGCCGCTGGCCATGCCGGGATAGCTATAGAAGAGCCCGTAGCCGGTCCGGATGACAGTTTTCGGCGTGAGCGAATAGGCAATGCCGAAGCGCGGCCCCAGATTCGTGTAGTCGGTGTCCATCACCGTGTGGCCCGGCAATTCCTTGGTGTTCACGGCGTAAACGAAGCCGAGTTCGGGAACCAGGCTGCCCATGCGGTCGTAGACCTCGGTCCACGGTGTGGTGATTTCATAGCGCAAGCCGACGTTCAGGGTGAGTTTGGAGGTGAGGCGCACGTCGTCGTTGACAAACCAGGAGTGCTCCCAGCGGCGGTGGCCGAACATCGGTTCGATGTCGAGGGTGGCGGAGTTCATCCAGCCGAGAAGCATGTCGGCCATGCCGCTGCCGGTGCCGGCGGCGCGCGTGGGGTTCTGCGTGAACTGGCCGTTGAAGGAGAACGTGCCCTGCGGATTCGCCGCCGAGCTTTGATTCATCTGCCGGCGGAGCAGATCGTAGCCGAACTTGAAGGAATGGCGGCCGCGGATCCAGTTGAACAGCGAGGTGTGCTGGAAGTTGTTCGTCACTTTCAGGACCGGCACAAAGCCGGCTTCCCCGAGTCCACGGAACCCGGAGACGGAGAACTGGCCGAGACCGCTGAACCGCGAGTCGACGTTGACGCCGGGGATGCCGACTTTGTCGGAGAAGTTAGAGCCGGACATCTCGCCGACGTTGGTGAGATAGAGGCGGGAGAAGCCGCCGCGCGCTTCGTAGACCGTGGCGGGCGAAAACGTGTGGTTGTAGGTGAGCACGGTCTGCTGGCTGGTCTGGTTGTTCACGCCGGGGTACGACGGGCCGGCGCCGAGCGCGGGCGCGGGCATGTAGCTGGGGTTGAAGGCGCGGAGGCCGCTCATGCTGAAGCGGCCGAACATGGAGTCGGCGTCGCTGAAGCGGTGATCGATGCGGACGTCGCCCTGGTCGGTATCGGCGCGGCGGGAGGGGTTGTAGAGGAAGTTGTTATTGATGCCGGGCAGATTGGGGTTGGGGTAGAGATCGACGAGGTTCTTGCCCGTGGGGTTGTTGCGGGCGGCGGAGATGGTGTTGCCGGGAAAAGGATCGCGGATCACGCCGGTGGGATTCGACGGATCGGACCGCGTGGTGGCGGGATCGTAGAGCGTGAGACCCAGGCCGGTGAAGTTGCCGCTCTTGAAGGCGACCGTGGGGACGGTGGAGACGTACGTTTGTGCCTGGCGATTTCGCGTGGCCTGGTAATCGGCGAAGAAGAACGTCTTGTTGCGCTTGATGGGGCCCCCGAGCGTGCCGCCGAACTGATTCATTCGGAAGGGCGGGATCTTGTCGCGCGGCGAATCGAAGAAGTTCTTGGCGTCTAACGCGGAGTTGCGGAGAAACTCAAAGAGCACGCCGTGGAACTGGTTAGTACCGGACTTCATGACGAGGTTGATGGTGGCGCCGCCGTTGCGGCCGAAGGCGGCGTCCATGGCGCTGGTTTGCACCTTAAACTCCTGAATCGCGTCAGGGCTCGGCATGAAAATAAGCACGTTCTGGTCGCTGTCCTGGCTTTGGATGCCGTCGAAGCGGAAGTCGTTGTTGCTGACGCGCGCGCCGTTCACGCTGCCGCCGACGACGCCGGATTGATTGCTGGCCGAGGGGCCCATGGTGGGCGCGCCGCACACGGGGGTGACGCCGGGCGCGATGTGGAGCAACTGGACGAAGTTGCGGCCGTTCAGCGGGAGCTCCGTGATCGCCTTCGTGGTGCGCACGTTGCCGAGCGCGGCGGATTGCGTCTCCAGCAGCGCGGACTCCGCGGCGACGGTGACCGATTCGGTGAGTTGGCCGACCTCCATGGTGAAGTTCACCCGGGCGCGCTGGTTGACGTCGAGGGCGATGGTCTTGGTGAGGCGCTTGAAGCCCGTGACTTCGGCGGTCACCTCGTAGTTGCCCGGGCGCAGCGGCGGCGACGTGTAAGCGCCGGTCTCACTGGTCGCGAGGGCGATCTGGATGCCGGTCTCCGTGTTCCGGATGGTGACCTGGGCTCTGGGGATGGGAGCATCCGAGGAATCGGCAACGGTGCCGACGAGGGCGCCGAATTCTGTTTGGGCGAAGGCGCAGGCAGCGGCGAGCAGCAGCGCCAGAATCAACTGCATGGATCTTCTTCGTTGACTCACAAGGTCCTCCCGGTTGTCATTGGAGCATCATATACCAAATCCGCACCATTCGTATCGCTGAAGAGGCGCTGGGGGTGAATTGGGGGTGAATTGGGGGGCGAGAGGGCTTGAGTCGATTCAACGGCCGGCTCAGCGGCCGAGTGCGGCGAGGAGGGCCTGGGATGTGGTGGAGGGACACCAGTAGCGCTCAATGTACTCGACGACAAGTTCGGTTCCGCGCGTGTGGGAGACCTGGGGGCGATCCTGGGGGTCGTACATGGCGTCGGTCAGATCGCGGATCAGGATGCAGCGCACGCCCCATTTCGTCATCTGCTTGATAGCGAAGGTGCGGTTGAGAATGCACATGTTGGTGTGGACGCCCATGACGAACAGATGAGTGATGCCGCGAAGCTTGAGGGCCGTGAACACCTCTTCGCCTTTGTCGGAAATGAGGTCCTTGTCCGCGATGACGATGCCTGGATGCTGGCGGGACCAGGCTTTGTAGGATTTGTCGCCGGGCGTGTCGCAACCGCCGTCGGAGTCGTCGATGGGCAGGGGCGGGGCGGGGCGATCCAGTGTCGGAGGCGTGGGTTGGGCGGGCATGGCGCGAATGGCGCGGCGCTGGGGCGAGTCCTCGTAGAAGTCCATGGTGTCCGAAGGGGCGTGGATGATGAGGACACCTTGGGCGCGGGCCTTTTCGAGTAGAGGCGCGGCGCGCTGGACGATCTGGGCGACACGGGGGTTGGCGCCGCGGCACCAGTGGCGGTCCCACATATCGCAAAGGATGAGGGCCGAGCGGTTAGGTTCGAAAGTCTCGTCGAATTCGACCGGGCCGGCGTCGTCGCGGCGGCGGAAAAGAGCCACAGAAGCGAGGAATTGGCGGCGTAGCATCGGAGGTCTTCCAGTGTGCCGTTTGCGTTTGCCGGTGTCAAGCCGGGCAATAGCAAGGGCGGACGTCCCGTTGCCGGGAGTCCGCCCTTGCGGTTAAGGAATCGCGAGTACGAGCTATGCCTTCGAGTCTGCGGCGGCTTCTTCGCCCTCGCGGCCCTCGCGCATGGCCTTGAGTCTCTCTTCGCGGCGCTTGGCCCGGTCGTCGGCGCGCTTGATGAGCTGCGAACCGACGAGTTGGATGATGGCCTGTTCGGCGCCATCGCCTTTGCGCCAACCGACGCGGATAATCTGGGAGTATCCGCCGTTTCGTTGGGCAAAGCGCGGGCCGAGCTTGTCGAATAGTTTCTTGACGGAGTCGGGCGTCATGAGAAAAGCGGCGGCCTGGCGGCGAGCGTGGAGCGTATCCTGCTTGCCGAGGGTGATCATCTTCTCCAGGATCGGCCTGACGGCCTTCGCCTTGGTGATGGTGGTGATGATTCGTTCGCCTTCTGTCTCGATAATGCTGGTGACGAGGCCGCGGAGGAGGGCGCGGCGAGCGCTGCTATCGCGCTTGAGTTTAAATCCTGCTACCTTGTGTCTCATGTCGTTTTACCTTGCCTCTGGACTCTGAAGTCCGGCGGGCGGCTTTATTCACCCAACTCCTGCAGATCGTCTTCCGATTCGCTGGAGGAGCCTGGAGCGGGACCGGTGAGGCGGCCCTGGGCGTCGATTTTCATGCCAAAGGAGAGGCCGAGGCCGGCCAGGATCTCCTTGATTTCGTTCAAAGACTTGCGCCCGAAGTTCTTGGTGCGCAACATCTCGGCTTCCGACCTTTGGACAAGGTCGCCAATGGACTGGATGTTGGCGTTCTTCAGGCAGTTATAGGAGCGGACACTGAGTTCGAGCTCTTCCACCGAACGGTTGAGGACTTCGTTCATGTGGCCAGCGGCGCGTTCGACCACTTCTTCGACCAGTTCGGGGGTTTCCTCGAAGTTGATGAAGATCGTCATGTGGTCCTTGAGGAGTTTGGAGGCCATGCCGACGGCATCCTGTGGTGAAACGGCTCCATTGGTCCACAGTTCCAGGATCAGTTTGTCGTAGTCAGTCATCTGGCCGAGGCGGGCGGCCTCGACGGTGTACTTGACCTTCCGGACAGGGGAGTGGACGGAATCGATGGGGATGTAACCGGCGGGCAGGTCTTCGTCGAAGTTGCGGTCGCGGGAGACGTAGCCACGCCCCTGCTTGATGCGCAATTCGATGGAGAGTTTGCCGCCGCTGGAGACGGTGGCGATGTGGAGGTTACGGTCGAGAACTTCGATGCCAGGATCGGTTTCGATCATGGCGGAGGTGACTTGGCCAGCCTGATCGACACGGAGGTTAATGGTCTTGACACCATCCTCCATCATCTTGAAGGGAACCTGTTTCAGGTTCAGGATGATGTCGGTAGCGTCTTCGACCACGCCGGGAATCGGGCTGAACTCATGATCGACGCCATCGATCTTAACGGCTGTAATGGCGGCGCCTTCAATGGAACTCAGCAGGATGCGGCGCAACGCGTTGCCGATGGTCGTCCCGAAACCGCGCTCGAAGGGCTGGGCGGTAAACATGCCATACCGTTCGGTGAGGGTTTCGGTATTTGCTACCAGCCGCTTGGGTTTCTGGAATCCTTTGAACATCGCACGCTCCTCTTACTTCGAGTACAACTCGACGATTAATTGTTCTTCGAGTTTGATCTGAACGAGATCCTCGCGCTTCGGGCTCGACTGCACACGGGCACTGAGAGCTTCGCGATTGACCTCAATCCAGCTGGGCGACGGAACGTGGGCCGTGGCGTCGAGGGAGCCCTGGATGGCGGCGTTTTCCTTCGACTTGTCACGAACGCTGATCACATCGTTGGGGCGGACTATGTAGGAGGGAATGTCCACCTTCTTGCCGTTGATGGCAATGTGGCCGTGCCGGACCAACTGGCGCGCCATGGCGCGGGAGGTGCCAAAACCGATCTTGTGGACGATATTGTCCAGCCGGCGCTCCAGCATGGAGAGCAGGTTTTCGCCGGTGACGCCCTTCTGGCGGGCGGCCTTCTCAAACAGATTGCGAAACTGGACTTCCGGCACACCGTAGTAGCGCTTGGCCTTTTGCTTTTCGCGAAGCTGGAGGCCATAGCCGACGATCTTCGGCTTGCGGTCCTTGCCGTGCTGGCCAGGGGGGAAATTCCGCGTTTCAATGGCGCACTTGGCGCTGAAGCAGCGCGCGCCTTTCAGGAAGAGCTTCATGGCGTCACGCCGGCAAAGGCGGCAGACGGGACCTATGTAACGAGCCAAAGAGACCTCCTTCAGATTCCTATGGATGAGGTGCAGTTTACGACGGGCGGCGAAGCCCGGTCTTCGTCCTGCTTACCAGCGCCCGCCGGGCATAAGCCCGGAGGGTCACGGAAAGGCCGCAAAGCGACCAACTTAAATATTACACTGTTCGAGCGCCAGATGCACGTTTCGCGCCAAACGATACGCAACGTGGTGCGAGCCGGGTGGAGACGGAAACGTCAAACGCGGCGCTTCTTGGGGGGCCGGCACCCATTGTGGGGGATGGGCGTCGTGTCTTTGATGTTGCGAACCTCGATGCCCGCAGTGGCGAGCGCGCGAATGGCCGACTCGCGGCCGGAGCCGGGCCCAGCCACGCGCACTTCCACCTGACGCAGGCCGCAGTCCTTCGCCTTGTTGGCGGCGGTGAGCGACGCCTGCTGGGCTGCGAACGGCGTGCCTTTCCGGGAGCCGCGGAAGCCGAGGGACCCGGAACTGGACCAGGAGAGCGTGTTGCCGATCTGATCTGTGAACGTAATGATGGTGTTGTTGAACGTTGCCTGGATGTGGCAAAGCCCAACCGGTACGTTTTTCTTCTCTTTTTTCTTGAAGGACTTCTTCTTGTTGGCCTTCGCTTGCGTTTTCGCCATCTTGGTCAATCCACTCCTGATGTTCTAGCCAGAGGTTACTTGGCGCCAGCCTTCTTCTTATTGGCGACGGTGCCGCGCC
>JBBQLF010000032.1:0-15102 GCA_038327695.1 Bryobacterales bacterium | reverse complement strand
CACGCTCATGGAAACGCAGCAACGCGTCTCCGCCCTCCAGGACGAACTCCAACAGCAACAGGCCCTCGCCGCCGCCGCCGTGGCCGCCTACGAAGCCAAAATCGCCGAACTCGAATCGGAGCTCGCCGACAGGACAGATCGCGCCCTGGTCCTCCAACGCCAGCTCGAAGCCGAGCTCGCCGCCAAGGTCGCCGAACTCGGTCAATGCGTCGAACTCCTCCACCAGGCCGAGGCCACCCTCGAAGAACGCACCGCTTGGGCCCACCAGCTCCAAGCCACCATCCAGAATCTCCAGGACACCATGAACACCGCCCAGGCCTCCCGCTGGATTCGCCTCGGCAGAGCCTTCGGTGTCGGCCCGGATCTCCAGAACCGCTAGATGCCTGCTCTGCTCTTCCGCCTGCTCCGCTTGCTGCCCCTCGCCATTCTCTCGCCCCTTATCGTATTCGTCACCTCGCTCGCCCTCGCCGCCACAGACCTCCTCTGGCTCCTCTTCGGCCGCCCCCGCCCGCCCGCCGATACCAGGCCGGACAACACCGCCGCCTCCGTCGTCATTCCCAATTGGAACGGCCGGGACCTCATGGAGAAATACCTCCCCAGTGTCGTCGCCGCCATGGCCGCCAATCCCCGCAACGAAGTCATCGTCGTCGACAACGGTTCCACGGACGGCAGTGTCGCCTTTCTCCGCTCCGCCTTCCCCTCCGTCCGCGTCATCGCCCTGCCCGTCAACCTCGGCTTCGGCGGCGGCTCCAATCGCGGCTTTCAGGAAGCCGCCAATGACATCGTCGTCCTCCTCAACAGCGACATGCGCGTCGAACCGGACTTCCTCCAACCCCTTCTCGACGGCTTCTCAGACCATGCCGTCTTTGCCGTCGCCTGTCAGATCTTCTTCACCGATCCCGGCAAGATACGCGAGGAAACCGGCCTGACCCAAGGCTGGTGGTCTCAGGGCGCGCTCCGCGTCCGCCACTACGATGACGGCCAGGTCGACACCCTCTTCCCCTGCTTCTATCCCGGCGGCGGTTCGTCCGCCTTTGACCGCCGCAAGTTCCTCGCCCTCGGCGGCTTCGATCATCTCCTCCGCCCCTTCTACCTCGAGGATGCAGACCTCGGCTACCTGGCCTGGAAGCGTGGCTGGAAGGTCCTCTACCAGCCCGCCAGCAAGGTCTGGCACGAGCATCGCGGCACCATCGGCAAGACCTTCTCCCACTCCTACATTGATACCGTCATCGGCAAGAATTTCCTGCTCTTCTGCTGGAAGAACATCCACGCCCCCGCCCGCCTCGCCGCCCATCTCTTCTACGCCTGGGCCGGAGCCCTACTGAGCTATGCCGTGGGCGAATCCCTCGAACGCGCCACTCTGCCCGCCCTCGCCCGCGCCTTCTTCCAATTGCCCTCAGCATTACGCGCCCGCTGGCGCGCCAGATCTCTCGCCGTCATCGACGACGACGAAGCCTTCCGCCGCCCCATGGCCGGCTACTTCCGGGATCGCTTCCTCACCGTCAACCCCAACCCGGATCGCCTCAACGTCCTGTTCATTTCGCCCTACCCCATCTGCCCCCCAATCCACGGCGGCGGGGTCTTCATGTTTCAGACCGTCCAGCAACTCGGCCAACTCACCGACCTCCACATCATCGCCCTCATTGACGACCCCAAGGAGATGCAGGCACACGCCGTCCTCCTCGAATCCACCAAGTCCATTGAGTTCCTCGTCCGCCTGGAAGGCCAGCCCAAGGGCATCGGAGCCATCCAGCCCTTCGCCGTCCGCGAGTTCACCAATCCCGAACTCGAATGGCTCATCCACCGCCAGCTCTACAACAAGTCCATCGATGTCGTGCAGATCGAGTACACCAACATGGGCCAGTATGCGGGCCCTTATCGCCAGATCGCCTGGACCCTGTTCGAGCACGACATCTATTTCCAGTCCATCGCCCGCGGCCTCTCCGGCATGCCGCTCATCCGCCGCATCAAGGCCTCCATCGAGTATCTCCGCGCCCTCCGCTACGAACTCAGGCTCCTGCCCATCTTCGACGAGATCCAGACCTGCACCGTCGAAAACAGCCGCGAACTACTCTCTTTCCTGCCCGCCCTTCGGGATCGCATGCATCACCATCTCCGTGCCGGCATTCACACCGCGGACTACGATTTCCGCCCCACCGGCCGCCAACCCAAGACCATGCTCTTCCTCGGCAGCTTCCGCCACCTGCCCAACCACGCCGCCCTCAAGTGGTTTCTGGATGAAGTCATGCCCCACGTCCTGCGGACAGAGCCCGAAGCCCGCCTCATCGTCATCGGTTCAGATCCGCCACCCGCCCACACCATCCCCACCTTCAATGGCTCGGTCGAACTGCTCGGATTCGTCCCTGACATCAGGCAGCCCCTGCTGGACTACGCCGTCTTCGTCTGCCCCATTCTCAGCGGATCCGGCATGCGCGTGAAACTCCTGGAGGCTTTTGCGGCCGGCATCCCCACGGTCTCCACCCGCATCGGTGCGGAGGGCTTCGGCGATCAGGATGGCCAGTATTGCGCCCTCGCGGACCGGCCCCAGGACTTCGCCGCCGCCATCGTCGCCCTCTTCCGGGATCCCCTCCAGGCTGAAGCCATGGCCCGCCGCGCGCGCGCCTTCGTCACCGCCGAACGCGACATGGTCACCATGACTCGCGAGCTGGAACGCGTCTACCGCCGCACTCTCGCTACCAAGGCCAGCCCTTCTTCGCTCCGGACCCGCTAGCTCCGCCCGCCGCCTTCGATACTTTTCCGATCGCCTCTCCCAGGCTCTTCACCACCGCGTTCGCCGCTTCGTCCAGATCGTCCGGCCGCGTCGACTTCGGCGGCTCGTACGCAGACCAGATCACGTTCCGCGAACCCCGGTGCACCAGAAACAGCGTGCCCTTCGCCCGCCCGAATGATGTCGTGCGCTCCATCGGGTTGGACTTCATTTGCATCACCCGGTCTTCGTCCTCGTCCTTATTCTCGGCCTTCTCGGCCTTCTTTTTCGCCGCCGCCGCCTCGGCCGCCGCCGCTTTGGCCGGATCCGGGTACAGCTCCTCCAGTTTCGTCTCCAGGGACTTCCCGATCCGGTCCGTCAGGATGGCATCGGCCTTCGCCGGATCCGTCACCACCTGCAACACCCCGCCCCGCGTCAGACGGTTCGCCAGGTACTGGTCCAGCGCCGAGCCCATCGGCAGGATATAGACGTTCTTCACCTGCAGAATCTCAGCCACCGGCGCTGCCGGGGCAGTAACCGCCGGTTTCGCGGCCTCTGGAGCCACCGGCGCGGCCGCCTGCTGTAACATCAAAACTAGGGCTAAGTGAATCATCACGACACCTCATCATATCCCGCCACCATTACAATAGACGTTTCGCCCCCTCGAAAAAGTCGGAAGCCAGCGTGTACAAAGACCTCAGCATCACCGTCGTGATCCCCTGTCTCAACGAAGAGCAGGGCATTGAACTCGTCCTCAGCCGCATGCCCTCCTTCGTCGACCAAGTCATCGTCGTGGACAACGCTTCCACGGATCGCACCGCCGAAGTCGCCGCCAGCTACGGCGCCACCGTCATTTGCGAAGGCGTCCGCGGCTACGGCCGCAGCTACAAGAAGGGCTTCTCTCTCGCCACCAGCGACATCATCGTCACCCTCGATGGCGACCACAGCTACCCCCCCGACGCCATCAGCTACCTCCTCGAGGCCTTCCTCCACCTCAAGGCTGATTTCCTCAACGCCTCCCGCTTCCCCGTCCGCGACTCCCAGGCCATGAGTTTCAAACACTGGTTTGGCAACTTCGTCCTGTCCCTCGCCATGTCCATCCTCTTCTTCCGCTGGGTGCGCGACTCCCAAAGCGGCATGTGGGTCTTCCGCCGCTCCATCCTCTCCAACATGATCCTGGAGTCCAACAGTATGGCTTTCTCCGAGGAAATCAAGATCGAAGCCCTCCTCCATCCCACCGCCCGCTTCGAGGAAATTTCCATCATGTACTCCTCCCGCCTCGGGGAAATCAAACTCAACCCCTGGCGCGACGGCTTTCAAAACCTCTTCTTCCTCCTAAGAAAACGCTTTGCACGACCCGCTTCACAGTGATAATCTGCAGTTGCCGCCTGTGTTGCCCGGATCCGTCCCGGTCCGGCGATCTCCCCTTTCCACTCCCAGCCGCCGCGCATCTGTAGGCACTCTGTCATGACCGGAGACATCACAGTCATCATCCCGAACTGCAACGGCGGCGGCCGCCTGGAGCGCACCCTGCAATCGGTGGCGCGCCAAACCCTCACGCCCCACGCCACCATCGTCGTCGATGACGCCTCCACGGACGACTCCCCGGCCGCCGCTGCCCGCGCCGGCGCCACCCTCATCCGCCTCCCGCAGAACTCCGGTTTCAGCGTGGCCGTCAATACCGGGGTCCGCGCCGCCACCACCGCCTGGGTCTTCATCCTGAACAATGACGCTGTCCTTGAGCCCTCTTGCCTCGCCACCCTGCTTGAGGCCTGCCAGCAGCGCCACCTGCCCTTCGCCGCTCCCAAGCTCCTCAGCCTCCATCAGCCGGACCTCCTCGACGGCTCCTTCGATCTCCTCGCCCGCTCCGGTTGCGCCTGGCGCGCCGGCCACGGCCTCCCGGCCCCGGCCACTGCCGCCGCCCCGCTGGGCGTCCAGTTCCTGCCCCTCACCGCCACCCTGGTCAACCGCGAGGTCTTCCTCCAAGCCGGCGGCCTGGAGGAGCGCTTCGAAACCTACCTCGAGGATGTCGAGTTCTTTCTCCGTTGCGCCCTCCTCGGCCATTCCGGTCTCTACGTCCCGGCGGCAGTAGCCTGGCATGAGGGCAGCGCCACGCACGGCGCCTGGAGCCCCCGAATGGTGCGGCTTATCGCCCGAAACCAGATCCTCCTCGTCGCCCGCCACTGGCCGCGGAACTGGTGGATCCGCTACGGCTGGCCCGTCCTCGCCGGTCAACTCCTGTGGGGCCTGCTCGCCGCCCGCCGCGGCACGGGCCGTGCCTGGCTCCAGGGCAAATGGGCAGGCCTCCGCCGCTTCGCCGAATTCCGCGCCGCCCACACTCCCGCTGACCCCCTCGTCTTCGAACGCATTCTCACCGCCAGCGAGGCGCACCTCCGTCAAATGCAGACCACCCTCGGACCTGAACGTTTCTGGTCCGCCTACTTCCTCTGTGTCCCCGAGGCCCGGCCATGAACGTCGCCGCCGTCATCGTCTCCTACAACTCCGGCCGCCATGTGGGCCCCTGCCTGGACTCCTGCCTCGCCTTCCAGGACCACTTCTCCGCCGGCATCATCGTCGTAGACAACGCCTCCGCCGACAACACCCTCGCTGAAGTTCGCCGCCGCCCCGGTATCACGCTCCTGGCCAACACCACCAACCTGGGCTTCGCCGCCGCCGTCAATCAAGGTCTGGCCCACGCCGCCCACGCCGATGCCGTCCTCGTCCTCAACCCCGACGTCGTCCTCCTGCAACCGCCCACCGCCCTTCAGGACCAACTCGCTGACCCCTCCGTCGGCGCCGCCGCCGGTCTTCTCCTCCATCCCTCCGGCCTCCCACAGAGCGGCTTTCAGGTCCGCCGCTTCCCCACCCCCGCCACGCTCATCTTCGAAGTCCTGGGCATCAATCGCCTCTGGCCGGCCAACCCGGTCAACGCCCGCTACCGCTGCCTGCACCTCGATCTCTCTCAACCCGCCGACGTCGAACAACCCCCGGGCGCCTGCCTGCTCATTCGCCGCCAGGCCTGGCTCGCCGCCCGCGGCTTCGACGAGGGCTTCTTTCCCGTCTGGTTTGAAGATGTCGATTTCCTCAAGCGCCTCACCACGCTCGGCTGGCGCATTCGCTTCACGCCGGCCTTTCGCGCCCTCCATGAGGGCGCTCACTCCTTTGCCGGTCTCGGGTGGGGCACACGCCAGCTATACTGGTATGGTAGCCTGCTAAGGTATTCTGCCCGCCACTTCCGCAAGCCCGGTTGCGTATTCATCGGCGGGGCGATTGTGTTCGGGTTGGCGCCGCGAACAGTAACGGGGATGTTCCTGCAGCGGTCCGGTCGGCCACTTGCCAACTATGTTAAAGTGGTGCGACTTGTATTTGCCAGTGTTTGGAGCGGATGTGTTCCGGCACATTCCAGCTGCTTGGTACCGCCGTGGGTAATTGAGGAGAGTGGGCCGTCCGGTTCGTAGTTTGGATACGGATCCGGTTGCCAGTTTTTGCATGGCCTCGAACGACACAGTATCTGTCACCGTCGTGACCTTCAACAGCGGTCGCTATATCAAGCGCTGCCTCGAATCCGTGCTCGCGCAAAAAGGCCCTCAGGTCGAAATCGTCGTCGTCGACAACAACTCCACAGACGGCACCCGCGACATCCTGGAACGTTACGAAGACCGCTGCAAAATCACCTACAACTCCACCAACACCGGTTTCGCCGCCGCACAGAATCAAGCCATCGGTCTCTCCAGCGGGAACTGGGTTCTCACGCTCAACCCCGATGTTCTCCTGATGCCCTACTTCATCCAGGCGCTGCTCGAAGCCGGCCGCCTCGATAACAGGATCGGCACCGTCTGCGGCAAGCTCCTCGCCATGAGCCCGGATTTCGACATCGATGCCAAGCCCCGCGTCGACTCCACCGGCATCTACTTCACCCCCAATCTCCGCCATCTGGATCGCGGCAGCCGCCAGATCGACAACGGCCACTACCTCAAGCGCGAATACGTCTTCGGCGCCACCGCCGCCGCCGCCCTCTACCGCCGCACCATGATTGACGACGTCTCAGTCCGCGGCGAATTCTTCGATACGGATTTCTTCGTTTACCGCGAGGACGCAGACGTCGCCTGGCGCGCCCAGCTCCTCGGCTGGCGCTGCCTCTACACGCCCTACGCCCGCGGTTACCACGTCCGCGCGGTTCTGCCGGGCAACCGCCGCGCCCTCCCCAAAGTGATCAACATGCACTCGGTCAAGAACCGCTTCCTCATGCGGATCAAAAACATGACCGGGAATCTCTATCGGCGCCACTGGCTCTCCATCACCGCCCGCGACGTCGTCGTCGTCGCCTGCTGCCTCCTCTATGAGTTCTACTCCCTCCGCGCCTTCTGGAAGGTGATCCGCAGTTGGAGTTCCGTCTGGAGCAAACGCGCCGACATCATGGCCCGCAAGCGCGTCACCGACGAATACATGGCCGCCTGGTTCCACTACGATCCGGTCAGCTGCCCCGGCCCCAAGAAAACCACCAGCGTCCTCGCCGCCCGCTCCCGCGCCCAGATCGCCGAATCCTGACGCGCCCCACCGATGTTTCAGCCCCTCCTTGTCCGCCCCAGCGCACCGCCCCGGGAGTGCTGCTGATGCGCCTCGCCATTGTCGGCACCCGCGGCATCCCCGCCCGCTACGGCGGTTTCGAGACCTTCGCCGAAGAACTTTCCACACGCCTCGCCGCCCGCGGCCACACCGTGGCCGTCTACTGCCGCCAGCCGCACCCGCAAGCCACCTATCGCGGCGTCCAGCTCCGCTACCTCCCGCCACTCCGCCACAAGTACGCTGAGACCCTCGCCCACACCTTCCTCTCCACGCTCCACTTAATGCGCCATCCCCTCGATGCCGCACTCTACTGCAACGGCGCCAACGCCATCTTCACGCCGCTGGCCCGCGCCGCCGGCATGCCCGTCGCCCTCAACGTCGATGGCCTCGAACGGAAACGCAAGAAGTGGAATGCCTTCGCCCGCGCCTGGTATCTCTTCTCCGAAGCCCTCTCCACCTTCTGCCCCACCCACCTCATCACGGACGCCGAGCAGATCAAAACCTACTATCACCAGCGCTACGGAGCAGACTCCACCTTCATCCCCTACGGCGCCCCCACCGGCAAGCTCACCACCACCGCCGTCCTGGACCAGCTCGGCCTCCAGCCTGATCGGTACTTCCTCTACGTCACCCGCTTCGAACCTGAAAATAACCCGCTCCTCGTCCGCCGCGCCTTTGAGACCGTCGCCACGGACCTCCACCTCGCCCTCATCGGCGACGCGCCCTACGCCGCCGCCTACATCAACCAGGTCCGCGACACCACAGACGCCCGGGTCCTCATCCCCGGCGCCATCTACGGCGACGGCTATCACGAGCTCCAGTCCCACAGCTTCGCCTACATCCACGCCACGGAGGTCGGCGGCACCCACCCCGCCCTCATTGAGGCCATGGGCCGCGGCGCCCTCGTTCTCTACCTCTCCACGCCGGAAAACGAAGAAGTCGCCGGTGGAGTGGGCCTTCCCTTCCGCGACGAAGCCCATCTCGCCACCCGCCTCCGCCAAGTCCTCGCCATGACACCTTCCCAGCGCCAGAGCTTCCGCGACGCCGCCACGGCCCGCGTCCGTGAGCGCTACAGTTGGGACGCCGTCACAGACAGCTACGAACACCTCTTTGAGAGCCTCCTGGGTATCGCCTCATGACACTGCCGCCTCATCGCACCTGGGCCGAAATCTCCCTCAACCGCATCGCCCGCAACTACCACGCCCTGCGCGCCGCCACCGGCCCGGCCTGCCTCCTCGCCCCGGTCGTCAAGGCTGACGCCTACCGTCATGGCGCCACCCGCGTCGCCGCCCGTCTCCAGGCCGAAGGCGCCGCCTGGTTCGCGGTCAGCAACGTGGCCGAGGGCGAAGAACTCCGCCAGTCCGGCATCACCGCCCGCATCCTCATCATGGGCGGCTTTCTCGATTTTGAGCGTCCGCAACTGGCCGCCGCCAGCCTCACCCCCGTCGTCCACTCCCTCGCTCAGCTACGGGATCTCGATTCTTTCGCAGCAGCAGCCGCCAGCCCCATCCCCTACCACCTCAAGCTCGACACCGGCATGGGCCGCCTCGGCACGCGCAGCCCGCTACCCGAAATCCTCGAAACCGTTCGCGCCGCCCGTCATCTTCAGTTCGAAGGCTTGATGACCCACTTCGCCTCCGCCGCCGACTTCACCACCACGCAAACCCCGGACCAGATCGCAGCCTTTCAGGCCGCCCTCCGCGTCTTTGACCAGGCCGGCCTGACTCCGCCCTTCGTCCATCTTGCCAGCAGCGGACCCGTCGCCTTCCAACTCCATCAAGCCTACGGCAACCTCGTCCGCCCCGGCCTCGCCCTCTACGGCTACGTCAGTCCGCCCCGCGGCCACGCGCCGGACGTCCACCTCGATCTCCAGCCCGCTCTCACCTGGAAAGCGCGCATCCTGGAAATCAAGGAAGTCCCCGTCAATGCCCCCGTCGGCTACGGCGCCCAATGGCGCGCCACAAGGCCCACCCGCATGGCCGTCGTCGCCGCCGGCTACGCCGATGGCATCCCACATCAACTCTCCGGCCGCGGCCATGTCCTCGGCGCAGGCCGCCGCCTGCCCATCCTCGGCGCGGTCTCCATGGATCTCATCACCGTCGATATCACCGATGCCCCCCAGCTCCACACCGGCGATCCCGTCACGCTTCTCGGCCGCGATGGCGAAGCTACCTACGATGCACAGGAAATGGCCGCAGAGGCCGGCATCATCTCGTATGCCGTTCTCTGCGGCCTGGGCAACCGCGTCGTTCGCCTGTATGTCGATTAGACGTCCAGGTTCCGCACGTCCAGTGCGTTGTCCTCAATGAACTTCCGCCGCGCCTCCACGTTCTCTCCCATCAACGTCGTGAAGATCTCTTCGCACTCCACGGCGTCTTCCAGCTTCACTTCCAGCAGCGTGCGCTTCTCGGCGTTCATGGTCGTCTCCCACAGCTGATCCGGGTTCATCTCCCCCAGACCCTTGTACCGCTGCACGGAGCAGTCCCGCGTGCCCTCGTTCTTCAGGTACACGATCAACTCGCGCCACGTCGCTATCGTCTCCCGCCGCGTTTCCTTCACCACAACAAACGGAGCCTGGTTGAACTTCTGCGTCGCCTTCGCCAGATGACGCAGCCGCTTGTACTCCGGCATCGAAATCAGGTCCACGCCAATCACCCGGTCGCCGTGCGAATCGTCGTGGTAGACGATGTTCCACGTCGAATGTTCTTCATCGAATTCCAGCCGCACCCGCAGCTTGTGCGTCGCCATCGCCAACGCCGCTCTTTCGATCTCGTCCTTGTTCGCGAAATCCACTTTGCCATCCAGCGCGAACGTCGGGTCGGCCAGAACCTCCACTACACCCGTCTCGCGCAGCCGCCGCTCCAGCCTCGTAAAAATCTGCTGGAACTCATCCAGCGACATCAGGAAGCTGCGCAGTTCGGCGCCCTCCAACCGTAACCCATCGGCCTCCGCGCCCGCCTGCACGTACACGTTCTCGGTCGCGCGCCGCAGCACTTCCCTAACAAACTCCTCGTCGTTCTTGATGTACTTCTCGCTCTTGCCCTTCTTGATCCGGTACAGCGGCGGCTGCGCCACGTACACGTGCCCGCGCGTAATCAACTCCTGCATGTGCCGGAAGAAGAACGTCAACAACAGAGTGCGGATGTGGCTGCCGTCCACGTCGGCGTCCGTCATCAGGATGATCTTGTGATACCGCAGCTTCGTGGCGTCGAAGTCATCCTTGCCGATGCCGGTCCCGATCGCCGTGATCATCGCCCGAATCTCTTCGTGGCCCAGCATCTTGTCGTAGCGGGCCTTCTCCACGTTCAGGATCTTGCCCTTCAACGGCAGGATCGCCTGATATCGCCGGTCCCGCCCGGACTTCGCCGTACCGCCTGCCGATTCGCCCTCTACCAGAAACAGCTCGCACCGCGCCGGATCCTTCTCCTGGCAATCCGCCAGCTTACCCGGCAGCCCGCCGGAATCCAGCGCCCCTTTGCGCCGCGTCAGTTCGCGCGCCTTCCGCGCCGCCTCGCGCGCCCGGGCCGCCTCCAACGCTTTCCCGATAATCTTCTTCATCACAGACGGGTTCTTGTCAAAAAACTCCGTCAGCTTCTCGTTCGTAATCTGCGTGACAAACCCGGCGATGTCGGAATTCAGCTTGCCCTTCGTCTGGCCCTCAAACTGCGGCTGCGGCAGCTTCACGCTCACCACCGCTGTCAGCCCTTCCAGCACGTCGTCGCCGGACAGGTTGGCGTCTTTGACGTCCTTGAACAGCCCGGCCGCCCGCGCCGACGCATTCAGCGTCCGCGTCAGTGACGTCCGGAATCCTGTCAGGTGCGTGCCGCCATCCCGCGTGTTGATGTTATTGGCGAAGCTGAAGATCTGGTCCGAGTAAGAATCGTTCCACTGCATCGCGATTTCCATCGTCAGCATGCCGCCCGCTGGCAACTCCCGCTCGCCCTCAATCGCGATTGGCTTCTCATGCAGAACGTTCTTGCCGCGGTTCAGATGCTTGATGAACTCGCTGATGCCGCCATGGTAGAGGAACTCATGTTCCTTCACCGGCTCCACGCGCTCATCGGTCAGCGTAATCTTCAGGCCCCTGTTGAGAAACGCCACTTCCCGCAGCCGCGTCGCCAGCGTGTCGAAATTGAACCTCGTCACCTCGAAAATCGTTCCGTCGGCCTTGAACGTGATCTTGGTGCCCTTCCGGGACGCCTTGCCCGTTCGTGTCAGCGGTCCCTTCGGAATGCCCCGTTCATAGTCCTGTTCCCACGTCGACCGGTCCTTCCAGATCTCCACATGCAGCGTCTCCGCCAGCGCGTTCACGCAGCTCACACCGACCCCGTGCAATCCACCCGACACTTTGTACGTGTTCGAATCGAACTTCCCGCCAGCATGCAGCTTCGTCAACACCACCTGTGCCGCCGAAACGCCGGACTCATGCATGTCCACGGGGATGCCGCGCCCGTTATCCACCACCGTGATCGAATCGTCGATGTGGATATTTACCTTGATCTCGTCGCAATGACCGGCCATCGCTTCGTCCACCGAATTGTCCACCACCTCATACACCAGGTGATGCAGCCCGCCCTCGGTCGTCGAACCAATGTACATGGCGGGCCGGAGGCGCACAGCCTCCAGCCCTTCGAGAATCTTGATACTCGAGGAATCGTAAGCGTCAGGGTGACTCAAATCTATTTCGTCCTTCAGATGCGCATCGGCATCACAACATAACGGTATTCGTAGTTGACGCCTTCGCCGCCGGGGGTCATCTCACCCGCGCTCTGCGCGTCTTTGAAGTGGAACAGCACTTTGCTTTCCGGAACCGCCCGCAGGAACTCCGCCATGTATTGGGCATTAAACCCGATCTCCACCGTTGGGCCGCCGTATTCCACCGCCAGGCTCTCTTCTGACTCGCCGCTCTCGGACAACGAAGAATGCACAACAGCCTCGTTGTCGGCGAACCGCAGCTTGATCGCCCGCGACCGCTCATCCGCAAACTGCGAAACGCGCTCAATCGTGGCCCGAAACTCGTCCCGGTCCAGCTCCACTTTGTGCGCGTGGGACTTCGGCAGCACCCGCTCAAAGTCCGGGAAGTTCCCCGTCAGCTTCCGGCTGATCATCAGCCGCGGTCCAATCTGGAAAAACAGATGGTTCTCGTCGCCGGCAAACTCCACCGGCATGTTCTTGTCTTCCGCGTCAGCAGCTAGCTTTAGCAGCTCTCCCATGGCCTTCTTAGGCAGCAGCGCCTTGTAGTTGGCCTCCACCTCCATCGGATTGTCCAGCTCCACCATGGCCAGCCTGTGCCCGTCTGTGGCCACCATCGTGATCTTCCGTCCCTTGAACTGTAGCAGCGCCCCATTCAACGTAAACCGAGACTCCTCCGCCGATATCGCGAAGATCGTTTTCGTAATCAAACTCGACAACGTCCCGATCGGCAGCTGCGCCACCGGCTCCGGCAGTTGCGGCAGCTCCGGGTAGCTCTCGCGCGACATCCCCGCCATCCGCGTCTTCGACCGCCCGTAGGTGATCGTCGCCCAGTGGTTGTCGCTGAACTTCACCGTAATGTCGACGTCCGGCAGCAGCCGCACATAGTCCAGCAACCGCTTCACCGGAATCGTCCCGGCCCCGGCGGTCTTCACCACAGCCGGAGCGCCACAACGGATCCCCAGCTCCAGGTCCGTGGCCGTCAGCGACAGCCGCTCACCCGATGCCTCCAGCAACACATTCGACAGAATCGGAATCGTCGTCTTGCGTTCTACCACGCCCTGCGAAAGATTCAGCTCCCGTACCAGATCTGCCTTGCTGATCGTGAACTCCATGGAACCGCTCCCCTTCTACTGCTACCGTTCTCTGTACAGTACATCAAGTCCTTCACTAACCGGATTAGTAGGACCTGTGGAAATGTAGATTTCTCTCTAAATTATACAAAACTCTGAGCCTTGACGGTTGCCGGAATGTGCAAAGCCCCCTGAAAACTCACTGGCTTCGCCCCCGCCCCGTTTTCCTCACAGCCTTCCAGAGCTTTTCCTTAGGCCCTCTTGTGGAAAACGCAGCAACCTCAATTGAATGAGTCCATTACGCTGTGAATTAGCCTGTTCAAATCCGGATCTGCGCCGCGCAACTCCTCCACCTTCCGGATCGAGTGAATCACTGTCGTATGGTGCTTGCCCCCAAAGTGCCTGCCGATCTCCGGCAGCGACGCCTGCGTCAACTCCTTGCACAGGTACATGGCCACTTGCCGGGGCCGTGAAATCTCATGCGCGTTCGTCTTCTGCTTCATCTGTGCCGGCTGCAGTGAGTACCGCTCTGCCACCGCCCGCAACACGGAGTCAATCGTCACCCGCTTATCCTGCGTCGGCAGCAATTGCTTCAGTGCCTGCTGCGCCATCGGCAGCGTAATCGCTATCTTTGTCACCGAAGAGTACGCCACCAGTTTCGTCCAGGCGCCTTCCAGTTCCCGCACGCTCGCCTTCGTCTTCGTCGCGATGTAGATCCTTACGTCCTCCGGCAGCCGGATTCCCTCCTCGTCTGCCTTCTTGTCCAGGATCGCCATCTTCGTTTCCAGGTCCGGCGGCTGCACGTCCACCATCAGTCCCCACTCAAATCGCGAGCGCAGCCGGTCCACCAGCCCGGGCGTATCCTTCGGCATCCGGTCGCTGGAAAGCACAATTTGCTTCTGGTGATCGTACAAGTCGTTGAACGTGTGGAAAAACTCCTCCTGCGTTCGCTCCTTGCCCGCCAGAATCTGCACGTCGTCGATCAGCAGTGCGTCGGCGGTCCGGTAGTGCTGATGAAACGCCGGCATCCGGTCCGTCCGGATACAGTGGATCATCTCGTTCATGAACCGTTCCCCGCTCGTGTACACCACGCGCATCCCGGGGAATCGCCCCATCAACTCGCTCCCGATCGCGTGCATCAAATGAGTCTTACCCATTCCGCTCCCGCCGTAGATAAACAGCGGGTTATAGCTGCGAGACGGAGACGATGCCACCGCCACGGAAGCCGCGTGCGCAAACTGGTTGCACGAACCCACCACAAACGCCCGAAACGTCAACCGCGGATTCAACTGGTTCGCCGCCGCCGGGAACTCAGGTCCCGCCGGCCCCGCCCCTCCTTCCTGTGCCGGCTCCACCCGCCTCGTCCGGTAGACCGATGAAGGCGCCAGTTCATAATGCACCTCGCCCACCTCCAGACGCAGCGCCCGAATCGCCTCCAGCACCTTCGGAGCGTACTCGCTCTCCAGCCAACTCTTCGTCACCTCATCCGGTACGCCCACCCGCAGCCTGGTTCCGGTCACACCCAGGTACTCTGTCCGCTCCACCCAATTCCGGTACGCCTCTGTGGTCAAACCGCCCTGAAGCTTTTCCTTAATGAACTCCCAACTGTTCTTATCCGCCAACTGCACACACTACCCCCGAGTGTTTTCCACAGCTTTTTCACACTGTGGAAAACAGAAATTTCAGACAAAAAAGGAAGGACTTGGGCGGTCAGCCTCTACAGTGCCTCTCTCCGAACGCGATCATCCTGCCGCGATCCGCCGCCACCCAGGCGACCATCAGAATAACACACTTCCCACAACCACCATCGGCCCTCGTCAATTATTTGTAACTGATTCAAAACACTATATTTACACGACAATAGACCCTGTGGAAATCACTGTCATTTCCGCACTTTCTTGTTCCGGGTTGCCCGCAACATATTGAGTACACGGCTCCAATCGGCAGGCGTCCGAAGGAACACCCTTTTCCCTCCCAACGGCCACTCCCCCCCAAAGAAACGGCATATCCCCACCCCAGCCCCACCCCATCCACAACCCTGCTTCCGTCCACTGCTTCTCATTC
>JBBQLF010000031.1:0-15192 GCA_038327695.1 Bryobacterales bacterium | reverse complement strand
TGGCTTCTCCGGAGCCTTCCGTCTTGGCGATGGCGGCCTGCGCTGCGGCGAGGCGGGCGATCGGCACACGGTAGGGGGAGCAGGAGACGTAGTCCATGCCGACCTGGTAGCAGAACTCCACCGAGTTCGGCTCGCCGCCGTGCTCGCCGCAGATTCCGATTTCCAGTTTGGGGTTGGTCTGGCGGCCCAGCTCGACGGCCATCTTGATCAGCTTGCCGACGCCTTCGCGGTCGATGACGGCGAAGGGGTCATTCTTGAAGATCTTCTTGTCTTCGTACTCCTTCGAGAACTTCGTATAGTCGTCGCGGGAGAGGCCCATGGCGGTCTGGGTCAGATCGTTGGTACCGAAGGAGAAGAACTCAGCCTCGGTGGCCACGCGGTCGGCCGTGAGGCAGGCGCGCGGGATCTCGATCATGGTGCCGATCATGTACTTCTGCTTGCCGAGGATGCCGGCCTTGCCGAGCACTTCCTCCGCGACCCTCTTCACGATGGCCTTCTGGTGGGTGAGCTCTTCCACGCCGCCGATCAGCGGGATCATGACTTCGGGGATGACCGTCTTGCCCTTCTTGGCAACGATGACGACGGCTTCGAAGATGGCACGGGCCTGCATCTCGGTGATCTCGGGGTAGGTGATGCCGAGACGGCAGCCACGGTGGCCGAGCATGGGGTTGAACTCATGGAGCTGTTCGACGCGGGCGAGCAGCATCGGGATGACCGTCTTCAGGCTCTTCACGTCGGGCGCGAAGTTCTTGTAGCGGTTCAGCATCTCCTTCTTGGCCTTGATGTCGGCCGTGGGGAGCTTGGCGAGATCCACCATCAGCTCTTCCCGCTTGGGGACGAACTCGTGGAGTGGGGGATCCAGGGTGCGGATGACCACCGGGAAGCCGTTCATGGTCTCGAACAGGCCTACGAAGTCCTTGCGCTGCATGGGCAGGAGCTTGGCGAGGGCCTTGGTGCGGTCCTTCTCGTTGTCTGTGAGGATCATGGCCTGGACCAGCGGCAGACGGTCTTCGGCGAAGAACATGTGCTCAGTGCGGCACAGGCCGATGCCTTCTGCGCCGAAGGAGCGGGCGGCCTTGGCGTCGCGCGGGATGTCAGCGTTGGCGCGAACGCCAAACGTGCCGCGGAACTTGTCGGCCATCTTCATGAACTTGGCGAAGGCGGGGGAGTTGGGGTCCGGATCCTTCGTGGCGGCCTGGCCGAGGTAGACGGCGCCGGTGGTGCCGTCGATGGAGACCCAGTCGCCTTCCTTGACGGTGACGAGCTTGGTGGCGGTCTTGATGGTGGCAGTTTTGGCGCGCTCATTGATGGCGATGGCGCCGCAGCCGACGATGCAGGGGACGCCCATGCCGCGGGCCACAACGGCCGCGTGGGAGCTCTTGCCGCCGACGGCGGTGAGGATGCCCTTGGCCGCGTCCATACCGTGGATGTCGTCCGGCGTGGTCTCTTTGCGGATGAGGATGACGGGCGACTTGGCCGACATGATGACGGCGTCGTCCGAGGTGAAGGCCAGGCGGCCGACGGCGGCGCCGGGGCTGGCGTCGATGCCGACAGCGAGCTTGGTGAGGGTGTTCAGCGAGGCGGTGTCAAACACGGGGTGGAGGAGCTGATCAAGCTGAGCGGGCGCCACGCGCATGACGGCGGTCTTCTCGTCGATGAGGCCTTCCTCGCACATGACGACAGCGACCTTCACAGCGGCCGGGCCGGTGCGCTTGCCGTTGCGGGTCTGCAACATCCAGAGCGTGCCGTCCTGGACAGTGAACTCGAAGTCCTGCATGTCCTTGTAGTGCTGTTCGAGCTGGTTGGTGATGGTGCGGAGCTGGTTGTAGACGTCCGCGTTCCAGGCTTCCAGTTCGGAGATGGGCGTGGGGGTGCGGATGCCGGCGACAACGTCTTCGCCCTGGGCGTTGACGAGGTATTCGCCGTAGAAGGTCTTCGCGCCGCTGGCGGGGTCACGGGTGAAGCCGACACCGGTGCAGGAGGTGTCGCCCATGTTGCCGAACACCATCGCCTGAATGTTGCAGGCGGTGCCGAGGCGGTCACTGATCTTCTCCATCTTGCGGTAGTAGGAGGCCTTGGGGGCCCACCAGGACATGAAGACGGCGTTGCGGGAGAGGATGAGCTGTTGGCGGGGATCCTGCGGGAAGTCGATCTTGGCGTGCTTTTTGAAGACTTTCTTGAACTCGGCGATGATCACCTTGAGGTCTTCGGCGGTGAGCTGGGTGTCAGTCTTGTACTTTTTCTTAGTCTTCTGGGCGTCGAAGGCCTCGTTGAAGTGCTCCATGTCGATGCCCATGGCGACCTGGCCGAACATCTGGATGAAGCGCCGGTAGCAATCGTAGGCGAAGCGCGGATTGCCGGTCTTGGCGGCGAGACCTTCGGTGGTCTTGTCGTTGAGGCCGAGGTTGAGAATCGTGTTCATCATGCCGGGCATGGAGAACTTGGCGCCGGAGCGGACGCTCAGCAGCAGCGGATCTGAGGCGTCGCCGAGCTTCTTGCCCATGAGGGTCTCTAGCTCGGCAAGGGCTACCCAGATCTGTTCGTCGACAGCCTTGGGAACCTTCTTATCGTTATCAAAGAAGACGTTGCAGACGTCGGTAATGATGGTGAAGCCACCGGGCACGGGCACGCCGGTGCGGCACATCTCGGCGAGGCCTGCGCCTTTGCCGCCGAGGAGGTCTTTCATCGTTCCATCGCCTTCGGCGGTACCGCCACCGAAGGAGTAGACGTATTTACTCATATCTTGTATTAGCTCCTGATTGATCAGCAGATTGAAGAGGTCATTCGGACGTTGATGAGGTGACGATCTCCGAAAAATCGGCGATCGAGGAAACTTCGGAGAAGAGTTGGCCCAACAGGGCAAGGCGGTTGCGGCGGACGGCCTCGTCGGGCGCGTTCACCAGAACCTGGTCGAAAAAATTGTCTACGGCGGGACGCAGTGTGGCGACGGCCAGCAGCGCCTGGATGTAGTCGTCACTCTGGCGGAGGGTGGCGACGCGGGCCAGGACGCGGGTCATGTCCTGGTAGAGATCCCGCTCCGCGCCGGGCTCCAGCAGCGATTCGGTCACCTCGCCACCGGGCCGGCCAGCTTGTTTGAGAATGTTGCGGATGCGCTTGAAACTGGCCGCCAGCGGCTCGAAGTTTTCGGTCTGACGCACCATCTTTAGAGCGTGCAGCCGGGCTTCCACATCCACCAGGTCCGGCGGTTGGGCGGCGAGAACGGCGGCGATTTCGTCGTAGGCGAAGCCGCGCACCTCACGGAAGTAGTACTTCACGCGCTCCGCCATGAAATCGCGGAGTTGATTGGCCAGTTCCAGCGAGCCATCCGGACGGCGGGTCTCGGTGTAGCCGGGCTTGCGCTCGCGCAGGAAGACGCGGTTGGTCTCCTCGGCGCCAGCGGTAATGAAGTTGTCGAGGTTGAGCCGGATGCGGCCCTCGACGAGGATCTTGACGATACCTTGTGCGGCGCGCCGCAGGCCGAGTGGATCCTTCGAGCCGCTGGGGATCATCCCGACGGCGAAGCAGCCCTCCAGGCTGTCGAACTTGTCGGCCATCGAAAGGACACAGCCCTCCACGGTGGCGGGAATGGGGCCGTCCATGGAGAGCGGCTTGTAGTGGTCATACATCGCCCGCCAGACGGGCTCGGCTTCGCCCTGGGCCTTGGCGTAGAGGCCGCCCATGATGCCTTGCAGATCAGTGAATTCCTTCACCATTTCGGTCATCAGGTCTGTCTTGCAAAGGGTGGCCGCACGGCGGATTGAGTTGGCGTCCAGGCCGAGTTCCTGGGCGATGCGGGTGGCACCGGCCTCGACGCCCAACCGCTTTTCGAAGTAGGAGCCGAGCTTAGCCTGGAAGGTGACCGCGGCGAGATCATCCACGCGGTCGGCCAGCTTCTTATGCTGATCCTGATCCCAGAAGAAGCGCGCGTCATTGAAGCGGGCTTCGAGCACGCGCTCATTGCCCTTGACGACGTAGCCTTTCCTGTCCGCCTTGATGTTCATCACGGCGACGAAGCGCGGGGCCATATTGCCGGCGGAGTCCTGCACGGTGAAGTAGCGCTGATGATGGCGCATCACCATGCTGAGGACCTCCTGCGGCAGGGTGAGGAACTTTTCGTCGAAGCTGCCGAGGATGGGCGTTGGGAATTCGGTGAGGTAGACCAGATCGGTGAGCAGCGCGTCATCCGGAATGAGGGTGAGGCCGGTGCCCCGCAGCAGTTTTTTGATGCCGTCCTGGATGCGCTTGCGGCGCTTGGCGGCGGAGAGAATAACGCCGTTCTTTTCGAGCCGTTCCTCGTAGTTGGCGTGGTCAAAGGCGATCTCGCCGGAACCCATGCGGCGGTGGCCGCAAGACAGCGCGCCGGATTTCACCTGGGCGAGGGTGAACTCGACGATGGAATCGCCGAGGAGCGCCACGATCCAGCGGATTGGCCGGATGAACGTCGTCTCGCCCTTGCCCGTCCAGTACATCGCTTTCGGCCAGGGGATTTTGGCGATCAGCGCTGGCAGGGCTTCGGCGAGGATCAAGCTGGTATCGCGACCGGCGATGGCGCGGTGCAGGGTGTAGTATTCGCCCTTCGCCGTCACCTCGATGGCGAGGTCTTCCACGGCGACTCCGTTTCGCTTGGCGAAGCCGGCCGCGGCGCCAGGGCCGGCCGATTTCGGCGGACCCGAAACGATCTCGTCGCGGTCCGCCTGGCGGGTTGTCAGGGCGGAACAGCGGACGACCAGGCGGCGGGCGGTGCCGTCGACGGCCACATCGCCAGTCGCGAGCTGGTTGGCGGCGCAGAGTTCGCGGAACAGCCGCTCCAATTCACCGAGGGCGGGCACAATCATCCAATGAGGGATTTCCTCGACGCCGATTTCGAGCAGGAAGGGCTTCACATCGCTCATGCCGCCACCTCCGGCGCGTCGAGCAGCGCCTGCTGATCCACCCAGGAGGTGGCCACACCGACGGCCAGTTTGCGGACGCGGGCGATGACGCCCACTCGCTCCGTGACGGAGATGGCGCCGCGGGCGTCCAGCAGATTGAAGCTGTGCGAGCAGTTCAGCACGTGGTCATAGGCGCTGAGCAGGGGCCAGCGCCGCTTGCCGGTGCCATCCTTTTCCGGATCCAAAGAACGGTATTCATCGATCAGGCGCTGGGCCTCTTTCTCATGGAGATCAAAGAGCTGCCACAGCATCTTCACATCGGCCATTTCGAAGTTGTAGACGGAGAATTGCTGCTCATCGCGGAAGCGCACATCGCGGTACGAGGTGCCGGCGACCCACTCAATGTCATAGACCGATTTGCGGTCCTGCAGGAAGGCGACCAGCCGTTCCAGGCCGTAGGTCAGCTCGGCCGGAACCAGATCCAGATCCACGCCGCCACACTGCTGGAAGTAAGTGAACTGCGTGACCTCCAGGCCATCGAGCATCACTTGCCAGCCGATGCCCCAGGCACCGAGCGTCGGGGATTCCCAGTTGTCTTCCTCGAACTTGAGGTCGTGCTGATCCAGCCGGATGCCGACGGCTTCCAGCGATTCCAGGTACAGATCCATGACATTGGCCGGAGCCGGCTTGAGGATGACCTGGAGTTGCGAGTGCTTGTAGAGCCGGTTGGGATTCTCGCCGTAGCGGCCGTCGGCGGGGCGGCGCGATGGCTGCACGTAGGCGACGTGGTAAGGCTTGGGACCGAGGACGCGGAGAAAGGTTTCCGGGCACATGGTGCCGGCGCCAACCTCGATATCGTAGGGCTCCTGAATCACGCAATCGTGTTGGGCCCAGAAACGTTTCAGCTTAAAGATTGTTTCCTGATAGGAATCCATGCGGAACTAGAGCGCCTCCATGAGCGGGACGGTAATGAGCTTGCGCTCGATGTGCAGTTCGATTTCGCGATAGAGGAACCGGCGCAGATCGCGGGCGGTTTCGGAAGACCAGGCCAGATGGGTGAAGTGCCCGATGGGCTGGACGGCCATCTGGGCGGCCAGTTCGCGGGCGGCGGGGCCGACCCGCAGTTCCGGAAGGATGCCCGAGAGGCGGACGGACCAGAACGTAAAATAGGTGACGGCGCGCCAGACCGCCGCCGGCAATTGAGCGGGAGGGGCGGCACGCAGGTCAGCGAGCACGGCGATCAATAGCCGGAAAAACCGCTCATTTGGTTCGGCGGGCGGCAGCAATTGGTCGGACACCTCCGAAAAATAGTCGAGCGCAATGCCGGCCTCGTAGGAGCTGAACAGACTGAACTGCGTCTGGATCAATTCCGCCGATTCCAGCCGGACCAGCTCGACGTTCTCCCGCTGGTAGTAGGCCGCTCGGACCTGCGAGAGCCGTTCGAGTGCCGATCCGAAGGGCCCTTTGGGCTTTCGCGCCCGTTTGGCGACGCCTCGCAACTTGCCCTGATCGCGAGTGAAGAAACTCACAATCAGATCCCCTTCCTGGAAGGGGTAGGTGCGGAGGACGAACGCCTCACTGACGCGAGCTGGCATCGCTGGCGCTCAATTCTTCTATTAGGTTATCACACAGAGAGGTCTGAATTGCAGGGTGGTTCACGGCCAATTGAGGTTGCGGGAAGCCGCCGTGGGGGCTATGATAGAAGAGTCCGAGTGCGTGTGCCGGGGCGTGGCTCAGCTTGGTAGAGCGCCTGGTTCGGGACCAGGAGGTCGGAGGTTCGAATCCTCTCGCCCCGACCATTTATCCCACTGACATCATTATTCGAATTCACGGCCGAGGGCTTCGTGCTCCCGGCCGTGTCGCTTTCACTATGCCCAATTCTATGCCCACCCCTCGCTCGCTCCATCGCGGCTTTGATCGTCTCTGCCTGCGGATGGACGTAGCGGCGGGTGGTTGAGAAGTCGCTGTGCCCGGCTAAATAGGCCAGCGTGTACGGGTCCATGAACGCGGCCCAACGCGTCAGGCAGGTATGCCGGAAGGTGTAGAGCGTAAACGGCTCGACCTTCGCGGCGGCCAGAGCCTTTTTATGCTGCTTCTTCAGCGTGGACTTCTCGATGTGGCCAGTGACTGTGGGTGCCGGGAAGCTCCATTCGGATTCCGCATCGGTCTTCCGCATGTCGAGCTGCGCGGCCACGCGTTGTGTCATCGGGATCGAGCGTCGCGCGTTCTCCGTCTTGCCGAAGCGGATGTGTAGCGAGCCATCGCGGAGTTCGTCCCAGTGCAGCCGGAAGCATTCCTCGGGGCGTAGGGCGCAATCGAGCAGGACCGTCGCCACGTCGCGTAGCAAGTAGCTCTGCGCGGAGGTAGCGGCCAAGTAGCGTTGTTCCTCCTCGAAACTGAGCACGCGCTCACGATGGTTCACGCCGCCCAACATTTCCACCTTCGGCAACACCTTCTCAACCTTGCCCCATTCCACCGCCAGCTTCAGCAGCCGCCGCAGAACTTCGAGTTGCCGGTTGATGCTGGCAACGGCGAGTCCAGTCTGACGGCTGATGGGCGATAATTAGAAAGCGCCTCCAACGACAACTATCCAAGCAGCACTCGTAGCGGGTGTATCGCCCTCTAGCAGAACAAGGCCGCGGAGCGTCCTTGAAATGGGGCTTCGCCCCAAACCCCAGGATTTGCCTCATGATGCCAGCCCAAGCTATTTCAGTCCCGGCGCTGACTGCAGCGCGCCTCAGTAGGCACCTCTCACTGGTGACAGCCGGCTGCAAGTAATTGCCGTTTTGGCCGAGTCTAATTGTCGCCGAACAGACGGCGCTTGCCGATGAACGCAGCGATCTTGTCGCCGGTGATGGCATCAAGCGGTGACCCGGCCAGCGCATCGAACTCACGCAGGTTCTTCAGGCCGTTCCGGTAGTATTCGAGAGTCTTGGGCTTGCTGGCGAATCGCGATTCAACGAACGGCGCGAAATCTTTGTCGATGAACTCGCGCAACGTCGGGACCGGCTTCTTGTCGCGTATGCCAACCTCGGCCTTCGCCAGCGAGACCTTGTGCGCGGCCTCTATCTGTTCGGCCACGCGCTTGTTCGGCTGCTTGGTGCTCTCGCGGATCTGGCGGCCATGCCAGGTGAACTTGTACCACCATTTCTTCGAGCCTTTTTGTTTGTAAACCGACATGCGCCCTTGCTCCCAGAATACGGCTGCGGCTGTCGCGGTTCAACGAATTTCTACGCTCCGCATCAACTTCGCTGAACCCATTGTGATTGCGTGCGAGGCTTTACCACGCGTCGCGCGGCGCGGTAGTTCTCAACCGGCATCCGCCAAATGGCGGATTTGTGGACGCCGTTGTCCGCCAACGTAGTCGGTTGATCGCGAGTTATGCTCGAAATCGCAGGCCCGCATCCGCCATTCCTTTATGTTCCACTATCCGGTCAGCGTGAGGAAACCGCATGAGGAAACCGCTGCCCCTACGGGCGGGAAAATGGCACGGGACGTCTTAAAACGTCTCTCGATGACTCCGTCCGCCACAGGACGTCTCTCGACGTCTTTGCACTCTTCAGCATTTGGAGCCACACGCGGTAGTGGAACATAAAGGGTTGTGCACCAATACGCTCAGAAATGGGGACCTAACTCAGGTCGGATGAACGGGATGCGTTGTCATCCGCATGAGCCTTTAGTGGTGCCACTTGGTGGACACGGGAAACCTGTTGATCGGATGAAAAAGTGACGGGAAATCGACGGCAAGTAGTATGCCTGATCGCGAAGTTCAACCGGATCGGAGAGTGCCCAGATCTAGACGAGGGCTTCTATCACGTCTCCCATAGACGCGTCTTGCGGCACGATCAGGAGCCCAGGACTGGATTTACCTGCCGCAAGGTGTGCACGAAAGTGATCGAGCATCGTGCGGCGGTCATGCGAGACCAGGACGCGGCCCTCCAGCGCGGCCCGGTCCAGTAGTTCAGGATCGCCCACGCCATCAAGACCAGCTTCCTGGGCGGAAACCAAGTCCATCGATGGCTCGCGCCGCCGCACCGCCTTGACGATTCCGAACTTGAGGTCGTTGTCTGCCTGGAAGCGAATGCTCAAGAGCGCCGCTCACCCTGAACGGCCTCAGCCTTCGCGCGTTGGATTTTGGCCCACAACGTCGGGTTGGCCTGTTCAAGAGGAATAGCGGTGCCCTCGAATTCCCGCTTGGTGTCTTCGAGGTACTTGTCGATCTCGGCCTGGTGGTCCAGGTAGAAGGCAATCGCACCGTAGATCTGGCCGCGCTTGAGTGACGGGAAGTCTTCCTGAATGGCCTCAGGCGATTGCCCATCGTTGAAAGAGTAGACGACGGAATCCAGCGAAATGCGCGTCCCGGCCACGTAGTAGCCTCCGTTACGCTGTTCGATGTACTCGCTGTGCATGGTCCGCCCTCTTTTTGATTATACGAGCTTTTCAGTGTTCCAGCACCGAGTGGGTGGTGAACCTCCACTGGGAAATAGTAGAATCAAGGGACAACGAGCACGCAAAGATGGGACTCGACCTAGCCAAGATCGCCACTGTCCTTGATCGAATCAAGACGCCGCTGACATTGGGCGGCTTGGTTGTGATGATCCTGTATGGCCTCTACAGTCAGATTTTAAAGCTCCCCGGTCTCGCCGGTGCCCTCCCGCCTGGCTCGGCACTTCGGCACTCGCGAGAAGTTACCCAGGTCTGCTCGCCAAAAGTGACCCACCAACTTCGGCCGGCCAGAGCCCGGTGTGGCGCTTCACGATGGCACTCGGGCGCCCTTGCCCGTGGGCAAGTCGCGGCACCTTTGCGCATCGCGATGAGAACAATCATATTGCCGGAGCGCGCCTTCGGCGCGGATGATGTCGTCAGACCTGCCCACCATGTATAAGCACGGGAAATACCGATTTTGCGGTGGGTCACTCTAAACCTTGGGAGTACCGAGTTCTCCCGCCGTCAGGTCTTCTTCTTTTCCGCAATCCTCATGGTAAGTTTTGACTGCTCGATGCTCAGTTCGATCCACTGATCAGCCAGGCGCTTGAATCGCTTGTGGGTCTTGATCTGGCTGCAAAGCAGATTTCCACAAAACAGAGTCCGGATGTGGACTCCTGTAGCCGCGCTGCAATACGGCTGCAATCGCAAATACCACAAACCATTACTCTTAAGCGGACTTTGCAGGCATTGCAGGCATTGTAATCGTGTTGGAAAAACCTGTCTGTCCGTTTCCACGGACAGATTTTCCCAATCCCCTATAGGGGCAGCCCCCATCCACAGCCACCACGCCGCCGCCCGTGGCGCGAGGCGCGCGTGGTTTGACGGTGAGAATAGTTCCGATGTCTCGGTTCCCGGCGGAGCAGAAATACGCGCCGCACTCCGTCGAGCGCCCCCGAGGCGGTTTTCGGCTGGTTCAGCTTGCCGGCGGCTGCCTCGACGTTAGCCAGCAGCCTCCTCCGGTTGCTTCGGTCTCGCGCCAGGAACGAACATCTACCGGCCATAGCGGCTGAAGAACGGGGATACCGTAGAATGATCTCGTCTCGATAGTTCACCCGAACCGCTGCGGCTGCTGGCCAGTGCACGCCTCCGGGCAAGTAGGGACGATTCTGAGCGGCTGCACCGGCGGCAGCGCTCAGAACTGTCCCCCGAGTTTCAAGAGTTCACCAGCCTCCAGTTGAACCCGGGTCTGCTGACGGCCTGACACGGTCTAAGCAGCGGGTCGCGGCATGACTTCCTGCTGGATCTGGCCGTACAGTGCGTCTTCCGCGGCTTCCAGTTCGTAGGTGGACTGGAGGTTCATCCACATCTGAGCGGAGGTGCCGAAATAGCGGCCCAATCGGAGCGCGGTGTCCGCCGTTATGCCGCGCTGTCTGTTCAGGATGGCGGTGATCCGGTTTCCTGGGACCCGCAGAGCGAGGGCAAGCGCATTAGCGGACAGCCCTGCTTCCTTCATGATCTCTTGCAGGGCTTCGCCGGGATGCACCGGCGGCAGCTTTTTCTTGCTACTGGCCATGTTTCATTTCCTCTAATGGTAGTCCACGATCTCGACGTTGTAGGCATCGCCATCCCGCCCCTCGAAGCAGATTCGGTAGCGGTCATTGATGCGGATACTGTACTGCCCTTTCCTGTCAGCCTTGAGCGGTTCCAAATGAAGGCCCGGCAGCCGGAGGTCGCTCAGTGAGGTCGCAGCATTCAGAAACCGCAGCCTGATCAAAGCCGTCCTTTCCACGTTCTTGTATTTGAGGCGGCTTGCCGCTCCATCAGGCGCCGTGTCTCTGCATCCCTGTAGGAGCGAATCATACGCTTCCCATCCTACGCTACCCGTAAGAGGCAGGTCAAGCGCCCCATCGATCCATCCGGAACGCCGCCCCTGTCAAGGTCCGGCCGGTCCGTTGTGGGGATGTGCGCCTATAGGGAGATTTCGAAAACCTGTCTGGACAACATATTTTGGACAGGTTTTCAAAAGTGCGAGCGACCGCGTGCGTGCGCGGAAGAAGCACGTGGGTTACCAACGTGGAGAGCAGGGTCCGGCCAGGTCCAACGGCCAGAAAACCGCCGTTTTGGGGTCCATCAGGGTCCACCAAGCCCGCGCGTAAGTCTCGTATTTTCATACGGCGATGCTCGCAAGTCGTTGATATATCCTGGTTCAGGACCAGGAGGCCGGAGGTTCGAATCCTCTCGCCCCGGCCATTTATCCCACTGCAATCATTATTCGAATCGACGGCCGGGGGCTTGGTGCTCCCGGCCGTTTCGCTTTCACTACGCCTGATTCTACGCCCACCACTTGCCTGTTCGATGGCGGCCTTGATCGTGTCAGCTTGTGGATGTACATTGCGGCGCGCCGTTGAGAAGACGCTGTGGCCGCGAGATAGGCCAGCGTGTACACGGGTCCCCGGCGGATGAGCGGGATGCGTTGTCATCCACAGAATCCGGTCGTGGTGCCAGTTGGTGCACAAGCTACGGGCTCGGCAAATATATAAGATCTTGTATAATTGAAGAGCGTCAAGCTTGAAACCAATCGCTTGGTTGGGTGACAGCTTGGCCCGATTGCGTGCCGCCCCGGAGGATATTCGCTCGGATGCGGGCTACCAGTTGGACTTGGTTCAGCGCGGTGAGGCTCCAGCGGGTTTCAGACCGATGCCAGACTGGTTCAGGTGTGATGGAGATCCGGCCCCACGGCGACAACGAATTTCGCGTCTTCAACGCCGCTCGCTTCGAGGAAGCCGTTTATGTCCTCCACTGCTTCGTGAAGAAGACCCAAGCGGCTCGGCAAGGGCGATATCGACATGGGCAAGCAGCGTTACTCGGCCTTACTGGAAGCGCGGAAATCGAAATGAGGGAGACGGGCATGAAGACCACCATCGACGCAACAATTACCAAAGGCAGCGGGGATGTCTTTGCCGGCCTCGGCTTCACACCCGCCGAATCCCGCAACCTGCGCCTACGGTCGCAGATGATGACGGCCCTAAGGAAGTTCATCGAGACGGAAGGCCTGACTCAAGCCGGCGCTGCCTAGCGCCTGAAGGTCAGTCAGCCGCGCATCTCGGACCTCACGCGCGGCAAGATCAGCCGGTTCTCGCTGGACACGCTCGTCAACATGCTCAGTGATGCGGGCCTGGATGTCGACTTTCGCATCAAGCCGCCGTCGAGGCGAGTGGCCTGACGCGAATCGTCCTGGCCGCCGATGCGGCCCTCAGCGGTCAATCGCGCGCGGGCTGCTGAAGCCTCTCCCGGAGTTCCGGATTGGACTGCTCAGTACCCACAGGAAGCACCTTGGTTAACGCGGCACTTGAAATGCCCCAGGCCCTGCTCGCCAGGGGCGTAGGACGTGATTTGTGACGTAACCCCTCCGGCCACGCCCGCTCAGTTCGGAAGTTCACAATGAGAGAGTCGTCCCCACGCGCCCCGTGTACGGACCCCAACAGCGGCGAATGGGAGCGCGCTTCCCTGGCAGGTGAGGGGTCCCGATTCCCAATCTCACCAAGTCCACCAACCCGCAAATGCGGTCCACAAATCGGCAACCGGTCCCCCTATGATAGAGGGGTAGGTCTCATTCTAATTAGGAGCGATATGCAAAAAACGAGCAATCCTACGGAACTGGCCGGCATCTGCCGGCAAGTCCGGCGACACATCATTACCATGACAGGGGCGGCGAAGTCGGGGCATCCCGGCGGGAGCCTGTCCGCGGTTGAGATCCTGGTGACTCTGTATTGGGACGTCCTGCGCCATGATCCGGCGCAGCCGAAGTGGACGGAGCGGGACCGCTTCATCCTGTCGAAGGGCCACGCGGCGCCGGTTCTGTACGGCGTCCTGGCTGAGTGCGGGTATACACCGGTGGAGAGCCTGAATACGTTGCGCAAATTCGGCTCCATCTACCAGGGGCACCCCGACATTCGCTTCATCCCCGCGTTGGAAGCGTCCACGGGTTCGCTCGGCGAAGGCCTCAGCCTGGCATTGGGCATGGGTCTGGCCGCCAAACTGGACGGGTCCCCGTCGCGGGCCTATGTGGTTCTCGGCGATGGTGAGATCCAAGAGGGGCAGATCTGGGAAGCGGCCATGTTCGGCGCCTTCCACAAGTCCGGCAATGTCTGCGCAATCGTGGATAACAACCGCATCCAGTTGGATGGATTCACCAAGGACATTCTGGACATGGAGCCGCTGGCGGCCAAGTGGCAGAGCTTTGGCTGGCACGTCATCGAGCTGGACGGCCACGACATACCGGCTTTGCAGAGTGCGTTTGCCGAAGCAGCGGCCACCAAGGGCAAGCCGACTGTCCTGATCGCCCATACCGTCAAGGGCAAGGGCGTCAGTTTCATGGAAAACAACCCGAAATATCACGGTGTCGCGCCGAGCGCGGAAGAGATTGAAGTTGCCTTGAAGGAGCTTGCCTGAGATGCCGGCTAATACCAAATTCGAACTGAAACTGGGGGCCGCCACGCGGGAAGCGTTTGGCCGCACCCTCGCAGAGTTGGGCAAGGAGAACCCGAACGTGGTGGTCGGTGATGCGGACCTCACGAAGTCGACAATGACGACGTACTTCGCCAAGCAGTTCCCGGAGCGGCTATTCGAGTGCGGAATTGCGGAAGCGAACATGGTGGCCATCGGCGCGGGCCTGGCCATGTCGGGCAAGGTGCCGTTCGTCTCCAGCTTTTCAGCTTTCATCATGACCAAGGGCTTCGAGCAGTTGCGCTGCCTGGTGGCATATCCGAATGTGAATCTGAAGGTAGTGGGCACCCACAGCGGCATCTCCATCGGCGAGGACGGCCCTTCCCAGATGAGCATGGAAGATCTGGCGCTGGCCTGCGCGCTGCCCAACTTCACGGTGTTGTGCCCGGCTGACGAAGTGGCCACCAATTGGGCTGTCCGCTGGGCGGCCGCGCATGTGGGCCCGGTGTTCATCCGCTGCGGACGAGTGAAGGCGCCGGTGATCTACGGCGCCGATGCCACGTTCGAGATCGGCAAGGGCGTGGAACTGGTGGCCGGCACGGACGTGACGCTGGTGGCAACCGGACTGCTGGTGGCCGAGGCGATCCAGGCGAGTGACCTGCTGGCAGCCGAGGGCATCTCCGCCCGAGTCATCGATATCCACACCATCAAGCCGCTGGACGAAGCCCTGCTGGCCAAGGCATCCCGTGAGACCGGGGCGCTGGTGGTGGCCGAAGAGCATCTGCTGGACAGCGGCTTGGGCGCGCGCGTCTCGCAGGCGCTGGCCCTTCACGCTCCTGCTCCGGTGGAGTTCGTCGGCCTGACCCGCTTTGCCGAATCCGGAGGTCCGGACGAGTTGCTGGACAAATACGGATTGCGGGCGCCGGACGTGGCCGCGGCCGCACGAAGAGTGCTGGCCCGGAAGAAGTAGGCGGCCCGCCAGGCGTGAGACGCCCGCTCCGGTCCGCGCGGCGGGCGTCTTGTTTCTCGCGAGGCGAATCCATGAACAACGACGACCTGATCGAAGCCCTGGAAGCATTGCGGCGGGCCGGTAGCGCTGCGGTGAGCCGTGCGTTGCACGACGAGATTGGTCCATCGTTGTGTTCGGCCGGATTGATGGTCAGTCTGCTGCGCCGCCAATCCGGGCGTCTGCCGGCCGAAGCGCTGGAGTGGATGGACGGCCTGGAGGCAGCACTGGGGAGTGCCATCGATTCCGTGCGCCTGCTCAGCTATCGGGCCGATCCGGCCCTGTCCCAACGTTGCGGCTTGCGGACCGCGCTGGAGTATCTGGCGCGAGGCACTCCGCTGCATCTGGATCTGTCAAAGGGCCTGCCTGACTGGGCGCCTGCGCAGTGTGAAGCGGCTTGCGGTGTGGTCCGGGACGTCCTGTTGGCGCTGCCGGCCGGCC